>JAOUJX010000019.1 GCA_029882955.1 Gammaproteobacteria bacterium | reverse complement strand
CGCTGGAACTGATCAAAGATCTCGGCGATGCCGCCAGAGTCTCTGACCAGTATGGACTGAAAGGTTTTGTCGGTACGCATGCGATCGGTCATACCCGTATGGCAACCGAATCGGATGTTGATATTCGCTCGGCGCATCCTTACTGGGCTTATCCGTTCAATGACGTTTCGGTCGTTCACAACGGTCAGTTAACCAACTACTGGACCATGCGAAGAGATCTTGAGCGTCGTGGCCATCGTTTCATGTCGAACTGTGACTCTGAACTGATTGCGGTGTATATCGCCGATCGCATCGATCAGGGTGAGGAACTCGAAGGCGCCATGCGTCGTTCGATTGACGTCATTGATGGCGTATTTACTTATCTCGTTGCCACCAGCGACCAGCTAGGCATGGCGAAAGACGTCATGTCCGCTAAGCCAATGGTGCTTTACGAGAGTGATGAATTTGTCGGACTGGCTTCTGAGGAAGTCGCCATCCGTAGTATTTTCCCGCGTGAAATAGACACCTGGGATCCTTATCAAGGGGAGGTAAAAGTATGGGCAGCGTAACAACATCGCATGAGATGGGGCTACACGAAGAGCAACTCGCTGGTCGTACCCAGCAGATGTTCTTCTCGGCCACCGAAGAAGAAAATTTCACTTATCCGTGGAGCTACGAAGTTGACTTCGACAAGTCAGCCGAATTCGACGCGGCGGATATGGAAATCTCTGATATTAATATCAAAATTCGTGAGTTGATGAAATCGGGTCACGGTACGATCACGGTGAAGAATCCGCGCGCCAAGCATTCCCTGGGTGTTGGTATTCTGAATCGGGTGAATCTCAATTTTGAAGGCAGTCTCGGCTATTTCGGCTGTGGCGTGATCGATGGTCCCAATATTCATATTAGTGGTCGCGTGGGCTGGTCCTGTGCAGAAAATATGATGGCTGGAACCGTGGTAATCGAAAAGAATGCAGGCTCTCTATTTGGTGCTGCGATTCGTGGCGGCGACCTGGTCTGTAAAGGCCAGGCCGGTGCTCGTGTCGGTATCGACCAGAAGGGTGGCACCATCATTGTCGGCGGAAGTGTTGGTGCTTTCACTGGTTTCATGATGCAGCGTGGTCGTATGATCATCCTCGGTGATGCAGGCGATAACCTGGGCGATTCTATGTACGACGGTACCATTTATGTTGCTGGCAAAATCGCCAGCCTGGGTGTCGACTGTGTCGAAACCGAGCTGACCGATCTGGATAAGAAATACCTGAAAGGCAAGTTAGATCTTTACGGTATGTCTGCGCCGAATGGTATCGACAACATTATCAAGCTTACTTCGGGTAAGCAGTTGTGGAACTACGATAACCTCGAACCTAGTGAGAAGAAGCTGGTGCTTTAGGCACCCGCTTACTTTTGGAGAACTTAAAGATGTCTGATAAAAAATTAGATCCTTATTACCTGGGGAAAAGTTTTATCTTCCCACCCGAGGTAATCAACGATATTCATGTCAAGTCGGAACTGGGTCGTTACCGTATGCGTGGTTTTTCCCTGTTCAAGAAAATCCCCACCTGGGACGACCTGACTTTCATGCCCGGCACGCTGACACGCTTTGTTATCGAAGGTTATCGTGAAAAGTGTTTGACCAAAACTATTATCGGCCCAGAGGCGAAAAGGCCGCTTGAGCTCGATATCCCTGTCTACATCACAGGTATGAGTTTCGGTGCCCTGAGCTACGAAGCCAAAACCGCTCTGGCGCGTGGTGCAACCATGGCTGGCACGGCGACCTGTTCGGGTGAAGGCGGTATGATTCCCGATGAGCGCCGTTATTCCAGTAAATGGCTGTATCAATGTATCCAGTCTCGTTACGGCTTTAACCCGAATCACCTGCGCCTGGCCGATGCCGTTGAATTCTTCATCGGACAGGGCTGTAAGGTCGGTCTCGGTGGTCATTTAATGGGGCAGAAGGTAACCGATCAGGTCGCGGAAATGCGTTCATTACCAGCGGGTATCGATCAACGTTCACCTGCTCGCCATCCAGACTGGATGGGGCCGGATGATCTGGCGCTGAAAATCCAGGAAGTTCGTGAAGCGACCGACGGCCAGGTGCCGATCCAGCTGAAACTCGGTGCGGCACGTGTCTACGACGACGTGCGTATGGCGGCCAAGACCGGACCCGATTCGATTTATATCGATGGTATGGAAGGCGGTACCGGTGCCGGACCTCACCTCGCGACTGAAGAAACCGGTGTTCCCGGTATTGCTGCGATCCGTCAGGCGCGTCAGGCGCTCGACGATGTCGGCATGTCTGGCAGAATTACACTGGTTTACGCGGGTGGTATCCGTAATGGTGCCGATCTGGCCAAGGCCATTGCACTCGGTGCGGATGCGGTCGCTATCGGCCACTCGGCGATGATGGCATTGAACTGTAATAAAGATATTCCCGAAGCCGATTTCCCGAACGAAATGGGTGTTGAAGCGGGTTATTGCTATCACTGCCATACCGGTCGTTGCCCGGTTGGTGTTGCAACCCAGGATCCCGAATTGCGTAAGCGTCTCGATCCGGATACTGCGGCGGAGCGGGTTTATAACTTCCTGCACACGCTCACCATCGAAGCACAGTTATTCGCGCGTGCCTGTGGTAAGACCAACATCCACTCACTGGAGCCGGAAGATCTGGCTGCGTTGACTCTGGAAGCGTCGGCCTGTGCCCAGGTACCAATGGCTGGATCTCAACACACAGTCGGTCGTCCCGACATGACTCGTTTCTAAGGAGGACATAGTAATGGCTGAACAAGATATCAATCATTTCCTCGAAGGTGATGGCCTCGATTCAGAACGCGAAAAAACCATCGGTCAACACATCGGGTATCGTTACGACGTCAACCTGGTACCCGATATGGATCGTTGCACGCCGTTCCTGCGCAAGTATATGGAGATTATGGGCTGGAAAGATCTTAACTGGCTTGAAGATGTTCATATGGGTTATGAAGAAAGTCGCCCGGCGGTATTTGATCGGAATATCAATGGCTGGGTTACCATACCGGAAAATATCGAACTGCCGGATAACCAGCAGGATCGCGACATGATTGCGCGTGAATTACTGGTGAAGTTCCAGATGGCAAAAGGTCACCCGATGGTTGACCTGCGTAATGCTTACGAAAAGTTTTCCTGATTTCAGGTGTTTTTCGGAGTAATGGACAGGAACTGCACCTTATTGGTGCGGTTCCTTTTTGCGGTTTTAGTGCCGGGGGAAATGGGGCTAGAATAAAGTGTGAACAAGGAAGTGGAAGGCTAGTGTAGTTTGATGAGGTCGTTAAATAACCCCAACAGGATTAGGGCTTGTTGGGCGGCTCAAATCAAGGTATAAATAGTGTTGGTTTACCAGGGGGCATGAATGTTTCACGCTGTGAAACAGTGATTGCAAAGTAAACCGAAATTTAAGGGCTGTGTCTACAGGGGGGCAACAGACACCAAGTTCTAATAATCAAATAACCTAAGAGAGGTAAGAGGATGGATAATGAGTTAACGGCGCTCGGGATTATATTTACCGAGTTTTATTATTGGGTAACTGTCGTGTTTATGTTTTTGATACACGTCGGTTTCTGTGTCTATGAGGTGGGAGCCTCACGATATAAGCACCATACCCATACACTGATGAAGAACACCATGGTAATTCCATTGGTAACAGTCACATTCTTCTTCTTCGGATGGTGGATCTACTTCGCGTTTGTCAATGGTCCCTGGCTCATCGGCCCTCTGGTCGACGCGCCTTTCGCTACACCCTGGAGCGAGCTGATGGGTACGCATATGGGTAATGCGGCGATTCAGGATACGCTGACCGTAGACGATACCGCTTTCTGGGCGCGTATTAATGGTGTGTTCTGGGCTGCATTTCTGTTGTTCTCCTGGACTGCTGCTTCGATCGTATCCGGTGCGGTTATCGAACGTATTCGCCCTAGTGCTTTCTGGACTCTGGCGGTTATCATCGGTTCTTTCACCTGGATCATTGACGCTTCATGGGGTTGGTCATGGAATGGCTGGATGGTACAGAAGCTGGGTTATCACGATGCCTATGCTTCCGGTGTTATCCACGCGATTGCCGGTGGTTTTGCGTTAGGTGTATTGGTGGTGCTTGGCCCGCGTATCGGTAAGTTCCGTGCCGATGGTACGCCAAGAAACATAAATCCGCATAATCCGTGGTTAGTCACTATAGGCCTGTTTCTCATCTATACCGGTTTCTGGGGCTTTTATGTCGCCTGTAATATTCCGATTATCGATGTATACGGTTCTGCGATGCTGGATGTTGCTGATAAGACGTTCTTCAGTGCTACTAACATCTATCTGCAACCAACAACATTGTCTGCGATTACCTTTAACTTCCTGATGTCTCTGTCGGGCGGTTTGATGGTGGCTTACCTTATTTCCGATGGTGATGCGTTCTGGACTTACTCCGGTGGTCTGGCAGGCGTAATCGGTGCCTCTTCGGGTAACGATTTATATCACCCCATCCAGGCTATGCTGATTGGCGGCGGCGGTGCGTTCCTCGCTTACAAGATGCATTTCTGGGTAGAAAACAAGTTCAAGATCGATGACGCTGTCGGTGCAGTTGCCGTGCATGGTTATGCCGGTTTTTATGGCGTCGTTATGGCTGGTTTTATGCTCTGGGGTTATCCGTCGTCTCCGTTTGAAGGCTATGCGCCTATCACTCCGTGGGGTAACTTTCTGGGTGCTCTGATCATGTTCTTCGTGTTGGGATTTTTCCCGGCATTGATAGCTTCTAAGATCTTGAACAGCATGGGCAAGCTCCGTATTCCGCGCGAAATTGAAATGGTTGGCCTGGATATCAACCACGAATCGTTGCGTGCAATGGAAGCAGAAGAAGTAGCACAAGCGATACGTGAAGAAGCTGCTGCCAGCAGTTCCTGATTTTGAATACTGAATAGATAATTGAGGAGAAAATATTATGTCTACTGGTTTAGTTGATAACTGGCTCAATGTTGATACATTCGGGCCGATCTATCCTTTCGTTGGGACGGAAGTATTCCTGACAATTGCGGGATTGATATTCTGGTTTGGCTGGCATGTCTGGCAACACCAGAAAGAGTCTGCCGAATTTGAGGCTGATATGGAAAATATCAAAAAGCAGGGAGGACCTGGAAAGGTGCTGGAAGCTGAATCGAGCAGGGAAATGAAAGATTCTGTCGGGTGATAAACGCCTGTAAGTGTCTTTCTTAGAAGTTGTACTGAGACCCCTTCGGTTTTTATCGAAGGGGTTTTTCATTTCTATAATGAGTTAAGCCGGAAATTTGTGATGATAGTAAAAGATGCGCTCTCGGTTCTACCTGCACGACCGGTACTGTATATCGTGCCTTTGATCGTGGTAATAGTGCTATCGTTTTATTACTGGGAGCAATATAGCAAGTGCTCGAATATTAAATCCTTTCGCACATCGTTATCCGAAACTTTGCGTTCGAGAGATGATAACGATAAATTTCGCCTCGTCGATTTCACCGATTTTATCTGGGACAAGGTCAGGATAGTCGCCAGTGTGAAACCGGGGGAAAGAAATGTCGAATGTCCTTTTGGCTGGAACTGGGCGAGTGGCGAACGTGAATCACTAATGACATCGGGCCTGTTGTCGGTACTCATGTTTGGACATGGCGAATCGATAGTCGGCTATATAGAGCTACGTAGCGACGAGGTCGCGTTTCGGGATGTAGATTATAGTTTGACGCCACAAAATGCGGTGTTTACTGTCAGGCCAAACCTCGAGAGCGGCGGCGCCATACTGACTTTGAAAAAGTAGAGAGCCTGTTATCTGGCATAAAAGAGTGTCGTATTATCGATGTTTTAATCATCCGTTTTGCGTAAAATTCTTCCCAATTGTTTAGTTAATCTGGAGGTTACAACCTTGGCAACGATCATCGATGGTAAAGCATTTTCAGCCAACCTGCGCGCCGAAATCGCTCGCAAGGTTGCCATACTAAAACAGAATCATTCGGTAACTCCCGGGCTGGCTGTTGTGCTCGTTGGAGAGGACCCTGCGAGTCAGGTGTATGTGCGTAGCAAGGGTAAGCAAACCGTCGAAGCAGGTATGAACTCATACGAGCATAAGCTCGATGTCGGCACCAGTCAGGCCGACTTGCTGGCATTAATCGATCAGTTAAATAATGATCCAGATGTTCATGGCATTCTGGTTCAGTTACCTTTACCGAAACACATCGATGAAGAGTCGGTAATTAATTCGATTTCGGTCGACAAAGATGTCGATGGCTTCCATCTGTCTAATGTCGGACGTTTGTCGATTGGTGCTGAGGGTATTGTGCCCTGCACGCCACTAGGCTCTATTATGATGCTGAAGGATCACCTCGGTGATTTATCAGGTAAACGGGCTATCGTGGTCGGTCGATCTAATATAGTCGGTAAACCCATGGCTGCCCTGCTGCTGGCCGAAAGCTGTACCGTAACAATCGCGCATTCGCGTACTCAGGATTTACCCAGCGAATGTCGACGAGCCGATATTGTAGTCGCAGCCGTCGGCCGCCCGGAAATGGTGAAAGGCGACTGGATTAAGCCCGGTGCGACTGTTATCGATGTCGGTATTAATCGTGTCGAAAAAGAGGATGGTAGTACCAAACTGGTTGGTGACGTTGAGTTTGAAAGTGCGGAGAAGGTAGCTGGTGCGATCACACCTGTGCCGGGTGGCGTAGGCCCGATGACCATCGCTTGTCTGTTGCATAATACCCTGCAACAGGCCTGTCGTTTGAACGGGATTGATGTGCCTGAGTAAAACCCCGAATTTTTCCAGTTTGGAGCAGTCTGCTGATGTCGCTATTGTTACGTCGTAGTTTAATTTTTATCATCCTACTGTTGGGTGGCCTGGTGTTGTATTCATTGTGGTTTGGTATGAAAGCAGATCGCTATGATGATACTGCCATTCCTTACCTGGAATCGGCTATGCCCCGGTTAACGAGTTGGCAGTATGAGCTGTTAGAGCCTTTGCTGTCTCCTACCGCTAAACTGAACTTTAAAAATCAGGAGATGCGTGAGGCCTATCGACTTTTTAATCGGCTCGGGCAATTCGAATCGATGGACAAACCTCGCTACGAAAAGAGTTACAGCGGTGTGAGTCAGGCATTGGGGGATGTCGAGATAGTAGAATACCAGGCGTCGTTAGAATTCGATACAGGCCCGGCTGTTGTAAAAATAAAATTAATCGCCGATGGCAAGTCGTATTATATCAATCATTTTGGTTTTCACTCGGAGGTTTTCTCCGAAGTTAACGAGATAGACTGATAAGCTGACTGTCATTTGTTACCCGTAATGACGCCTTAGGTAACTGTGAATTATATTGATATCCATAGATACATTGTGTCGACTCGATATTATTAGGAAGCCCATTTCTGGGTATTCATCACATATATGCGAATGACAAAGCGAAGCAAGGGCCGCTAAGCGAGAACCCTTTTAAACGTATTGTCGAAGATAGTGGTACAGGGTGCTTTGGGTGCCACACTCCGGTTAAGGTTGGTGACTATGTATTTACTAAAATGAGAGATTAGAAATTACCGGCCGCCTTTACCGGCGGCTGGATTCGAGAGTGTAATCTTTTCTGTGTAACTGCCGAAACTAACGCTTAAGACTTATTAAGTATTGTGGCTGAACTTCCTGGTAATTCCGGTGAAAAATTAAATTCATCATCCAGCAATGCCCTGGTACCGTAATATAAAATCGACACCAGTCCCCAGGCCAGACCAATCACTACGCCCGCATCAACGATACCGCGCCAGGGCTGTTGAAAGCGACTGACGACAATAATAAGGGCGATAATCATAATGGTCATAATGTAACGGGAAATTAATCGGCGAAGTGTCGTATGAAAATAACTGCAACAGAACAAAGGACCGAATATGACATGCATTAGGGTGGGATTTTGATATAAATACCTGATCCTGGCGCCCAACCGGGGAGCAGCGCCTAGCTGAAAACCCTTATAGCCCTCTGTGTAAGCCATAAAAATAATATTAGTGAGCAACAAACCCCAGTGATACCACTGTAAATCTAACTGCCACAACTCTATCGTATAGGGGGTTAAGCGGACTACAGCCCAGACAAGCAAAATGGAGACCCCAACCAGACCCCATATTGCACCCACAAAACCTAGCATTTTATTATTCACGCGAACCCCGAGAGCTACATTGAAAAGAAATCAGTCTAAGGCAGATAATATGAACAATACAGGGGTGGACCTGTAGTAGTTCGATAAAATTCAGCTGGATAATCGAATTGCGAACCTTGAATGCCCGTGACAAGCTGTACTTATTGATTTGCATTTAATAATGATCCAATTCAGGTGATTATTGCATTCAACATCGACCCACTTCCACGAGTGAGGTAAGTAATGGGATTAGAAGCTTGCACAAATGTGAGCGGGTCAATAGCTAGTGCAAATCCCGGGTTAAATTTAGTTGCAAATCAACAATTACGGGGTAAATAAAGAAAACTACGTTAAACAGTTATAACTGATAACAGAGTTTGTTACCGAAGTTAAGAATTATTGACCAGAAAATGTAATTATACAATTTTGAATGTTAAGTAAGTGTAAAATACACTCGGCAGGTTTATTGCCAGAAATTTAAATAGGGCAAGAAAAATGTATATTCTGGTGATAGAAGACAACCCGGATATTATTGAAAACTTATATGATTATTTTGAGGGTCGTGGTCATACAGTCGATGCTGCTTATGACGGGAGCAGTGGTCTGGAATTTGTGGTTCAAAATATCTACGATGTGGTGATACTGGATTTGATGCTGCCGGGTATGGATGGTCTGGAAGTTTGTGAAAAATTAAGAGAGCAGGGTCGTGATCTACCCGTTTTAATGTTAACTGCCAGAGATACTGTAGATGACAAAGTCCTGGGGCTTGGTAGCGGGGCAGATGATTACCTGGTAAAACCCTATTCGTTAAAAGAGCTTGAAGCCAGACTACAGGCTCTGGTTCGACGTGCTCGTGGTGGGGTCAGCAAAACTCAACTATTCATTGCAGGTTTAGAGTTAGATACTATGGCATTAAAAGTAAAACGTGCTGGTCAAAATATCAGTCTTCCTCCCATCACTTTAAAAATCCTGGAGTTACTGATGCGCCAATCACCTCGAGTTGTGTCGCGACTAGAAATAGAGCGATATGTTTGGGGTAATGATCTGCCGGGGACTGACTCATTACGAGTGCATATCAATACATTACGAAACTTTATAGATAAACCTTTTGATAAGCAGTTGTTAAAAACTGTACGTGGCATGGGGTATTGTATATCAGATCAAGATGACGCTGAGATTTAGCCTTCGTTACCGGGTAGCTATAACCTTTTTCTTATTAGGTTGGCTAGTCAGCATGGCAATGGGCGCTATGCTCTATAGGTTGACGATTAGCCTGGAAGAAAAGTTGATAGAAGATACGCTCTCAACTGAATTAGAAGACTATATGAACCGCTATGCAAAAGACCCTGCTAGCCTTCCACCTTCAAGCACCCATATTCAGGGTTATGTTTTCACCCAAAATAAACCTGATACTTACCCCTTCAATTTGCAGCAATTGCCGGAAGGACTAAGTCATATATTGATTGAAGGTACTGGTTACTATGTTGAACAAAGAACAAACGATATGGCAAGTTTTCTGGTTGTCTATTCGGATGAATTAATAAAACAACGTGAAGAAAAGTATTTTGGTTTACTTGTTTCAGGAGTCACATTGATAACATTTCTATCCAGTGTGTTGGGGTTTTGGTTGGCGAACAGGGTAATATCTCCAGTAATCCGGTTGGCTCGCCAGGTTTCAAGAATAGAGAATGAATTTACTCCACTAAAGTTGGAACAAGGTTACCCTCAAGATGAAGTTGGGGAACTGGCGCAGGCTTTTGAAACTTCCCACCAAAGGTTAGTGGAATTTAATGAGCGAGAGCGTTATTTCACAGCTGATGTGAGCCATGAACTGCGTACACCACTTACTGTCATTGAAGGCGCATCCGAAGTTTTGCTGTCTGAGGAAGATTTGAGTGAAACGCATCGAAAAGGGGTATTGCGAATTTCCAGGGCATCCAAACAAATTATTCGTCTGAGTTCGGCATTATTAACATTGGCACGAGAGAAACATGACAACGATGAAGTCCATCATTGCGCAGTGAATACAGTTTTAAAAAAAGTAGTAGATGATCATCTGTATTTACTGGTTCGTAAACCTGTTGAAGTGGATCTAAATATTCTGACGGAGTTGGTGGCACCTACTAATTCTGAACTGTTATATATTGTACTGGCTAATCTGATTCGTAATGCATTTGCTTATACAAAAGCTGGACAGGTTCATATCCAGTTGTTAGATAACCGAGTTATCATTGAAGACACGGGTACAGGCATGAGCGAGGCTCAGCGCCTGAGAATGTTTGATCGTTACTACAGTGATAATAAATCAACAGGGGGACAGGGAATTGGACTCTCTTTGGTGAAGAGAATTTGTCAATATTATGGCTGGGAGATATCCGTAAGTAGTCGAAAGCGACAGGGTACTATTGTTGAACTTTTATTGGCCCCGCCATTCTGAACTTAACATTCACTTTACATTTAACCTGGTAAAATTTCACCCAATATTATTTTTGGGTTTAGAAATGTCCAGGGCATCGTTTCGTAAGAAAAATAGTCGTTTTTTCAGTTTTACCTGGGAAAAACTTTTTGTAGGAATTAACTTCTTAATCTATGCAGTATGCGTTGTTCTAACACTTCTTCCAAGTATAAAAGCCGAGACTCCCGTTCTTTTTTTTCTCGGTAGTTCTATGGGGTTTTATATCTTTCTTATGTTTTGTGCCGTCATCGTTAATCTGTTTCTATCTCCGGTACAGTCTAAAAACAGAGGGAGAAAAACAGTTTCAGGGTTAACCTAGATAACCCATAACTTTATCATTCTAAGAAAATAGTCTATTGATTATATGAATAGGTAGCGTTTTATGGTGTATAAATTTTTAAAAAATAAGGACGCCAGGCTCAAAATCTCTATAGAAACTGGCCACTATTGGTGAAGGCTAAATATATTCGGAAAAAATTTGATCCAGGTAATCAGTTGCTTGATGCCAAATCATACGGGGACAATTTTCAAATATATTCATCGTGATGGCTGGATTAGAGTATCGGGCTATACATATCGGAGTCCGCTAATTAAACACTTTGTTAACGATACATTTCATATGATTACAATAACCATGTCTGTCCCATATAAATGAAACAACTATTTCCGGTTTTTCGGCCATTGATTGTTTTTTCTCTTTTGGTGTTGTTAGCTTTCTTCTGCTTTCGGCTTGTATTATCTATCCAGTACCTAGAGAGAATACGTGACGCTAGCCAGTTTATACAGATCCTGGCTTATGGCTTTCGTATCGATCTTTCTTTTTTAACCGTGATTCTGATCGTTCCATTTGCCCTAATATTGCTAAGTGTATGGGTTCCAAAGATACAGCGTTTAGCCAACCAGATGGTGCGAATCTGGTTAGTCGCTGCTTTAATTTCTATCCTGTTTCTTGAGATTTCAACACCGCTGTTCGTCAGCCAATTCGACATTCGGCCGAATCGACTGTTCATCGAGTACCTTGGTAGCCCGGTTGAAATCACACAGATGCTGGTCAACGGGTTTTTAGTCGAAAGTATATTAATCCTCTTGTTAACCGTGGTCCTTGGCTATGCGGCGTCCAGGTTTATAATGCGATCAGCTTCAATTTCCGCAACTGGCTTTGGCTACAGGGCTTTGGTAACTATCGTGTTTTCCGTAATCTTTGCCCTTGAAGTTCTGATAGGCCGTTCTGGATTTCAACATCGTCCTATAAATCCGGCAATGGTCGCTGTTAGCGACGATCGATTGGTTAACTCCCTGGTGCTGAATTCGACTTATAGTATTCTTTACTCGGCCTATCAGATGAGTCACGAGTCTGCTTTAAAATTCCCCTATGGAATGCTCCCAGATGAAAAAATGATAAAAATTGTTAAAGCACAAATGGATAAAGGGACTGTCTTCGTCGACGGTGATATTGAGACGCTACATATCCCCGAGCAGGTCGACTTGAATCCCCGGGAGAAGAAAGATTTGATCATCGTTGTAGAAGAAAGTCTGGGTGCTAGTTTCGTCGCGTCGCTAGGAGGTAATCCAGTTACTCCCAATATCGAAAAGTGGCGGCGTAAAAGCTGGTTTTTTGACAATTTGTATGCGACCGGAGTTCGCTCAGCAAGAGGCCTGGAGGCTATTACAACCGGATTTTTACCAACGCCATCCAGAGCAGTTTTGAAGCTGCCCAGGGCGCAAGGTAAATTCTTCTCGCTAGCGAGCTATCTAGGTGAGGCTGGATATGAATCTACGTTTGTTTATGGTGGTGAGAGTCACTTCGATAACATGAAGGGATTTTTTCTGAGTAATGGTTTTGACCGAGTCGTTGATCAATATGATTATCCTAACCCTGACTTCATGGGTTCCTGGGGCGTCAGCGATGAAGATCTATTCAAGCGAGCGCTAGCTATTATTGAAAAGGAGTCATCAAAGCCGAAGTTTGTACTTGTATTCTCCTCATCTAACCACCCGCCTTTCGAATTCCCGGATGACAAAATTGAGTTGTTTGACAAGGACAACAAGGCAACCGCTCAAAATGCAGCAAAGTATGCGGATTACGCGCTGGGTAAATTTTTGAATGAACTTGAGCTAGACGGGGAGCTGAGGCATGCGACTGTACTGGTGGTGGCAGACCACGAAGACAAGGTGTTTGGCAGCGAGCCTGTTCCTCATAATCGCTACCGGATTCCGGGGTTTATTTTGGACCCTGATCTCAAATTGCCCATTATAGACAAACAACTGGCAAGTCAGATTGATTTACCCGCTACTTTGGTCTCGCTACTTGGAATGCAGGCACCTAACCCAATGATAGGGCACGACTTGACTCATCATATTAATCAGTCAGATGGAAGAGCCATAATGCAATTTGGCCAGAATCAGGCCTATATGACCGCGCTTTGTATTGTCTATTTACAGCCCCAAAAAGAGGCGCATATCGACTGTGATGATGAGGTCAATTTATCCAAGGGGGATTTGATTGAAACTGCAATTGCGCATGCACAATTTGCCGAATATGCATATGAAAACGAAATCTATGCTTTTAAACAGGGTCAACAACTGTGAAGATGTCAGTTGGTTGTTAACACGACAAGCACAACTAATATCTCCTGCCATCGGGGTCGCGATAAAACACCGTATTTATTTGTGCTGGTTGCAATAGCGTCCGGGTCATGGTTGGCGGCTGAATATTTACTATTCTGGGAATCTCGTTCCCGTTGGCAGGCATCTTCACTCCGCTAGCGATTGCCCCGGAGCAATGAGTGCACTAATGACTGCTTATTCGTACATCAAGCTGGGAGTTTACTAAAAATACGAATACCACGATCAATCCCAACAGTTACTTCTTTTTTACGTTACCGACACTGAGTCATTGGTTGTATATAAATGCGAAGAATAGCCATGACTACTAATTCTCGAACAACGCAGATGATGATATTGAACAGCTCATTAAAAGATTTACCAGCAATACGAATTATCCCTGAATATGGAGAAATAGTGTTATGAACTTTCAGGTGTCCTGGCAATTCTGGACGCTGTTGTCGGCAGTGTTTGCTGCCCTGACAGCAATTTTCGCCAAGGTAGGAGTCGAGAATGTCAATTCGGATTTCGCCACTTTTTTCAGAACGATTATTATTGTGGTAATCCTGGCTTTGATTCTATTGGTAACCAATCAATTTCAGTCGTTGCGCTCGATATCGGCGAAAAGCTACCTGTTTTTGTGTCTCTCCGGGCTCGCGACAGGTGCTTCCTGGGTTTGTTATTTCCGTGCGCTTAGGCTGGGTAATGCTTCACAGGTTGCACCGATAGATAAGTTGAGTGTCGTCCTGGTCGCGATCTTCGGCGTCATTTTTCTGAGTGAAAAGCTATCGCTGGGGAATTGGGTTGGTATCAGCCTGATTGCAGTCGGAGCACTGCTGGTAGCGATGAAATAATGCCACAGGAGGCTACTTTCGAACAGCAGTCCAAATTGCCAATTGACACGCAAGATGGGGCTTAAAATTGAAAATAGCCTCCATAAGTATTCGAAGTATGAAATTATCCAAAAGTCTGAAATCAGCGGTTTGTCCGATTTCAGTCTCCAGTTCTCTTAAATTCAGAATTGTCCAATATTATGGTACGCAAACTCTTTGTAACACAATGCTAACAAAAAATAATTCTGGGAGAGAGAAAATGACGACTGCGGCACTCCCTTTGGCTCTAGCGGAGTCGTTATTAGTACTGTTGGATACTATTACGCCCCTGAGTTTCACCTTAATCTATTAATGGTATTATAATGGCTTTGCAAGACAGACTAAAAAATCTATTCCCTTTCTTACGTTGGGGAAGAAACCTGACAAAGGAAAGTGCTCGGGCTGATTTGAATGCTGGCCTGATCGGGGCAGCAATCGTATTACCACAAGGTGTTGCATTCGCGGCTATTGCTGGCATGCCACCGGAGTACGGGCTCTATACGAGCATGGTACCAGCGATTATCGCAGCCTTATTTGGGTCTTCATGGCACCTGGTATCGGGCCCTACGACAGCAGCATCAATCGTCATGTTTTCTTCATTGAGCACCATGGCTACGCCGGGAAGCGAAGTGTATATTGGTCTCGCCATCACACTCGCATTTATGGTCGGGGTTCTCCAGCTATCTATGGGGCTTCTGAGATTTGGCTCGCTGGTCAATTTCATTTCTCACTCCGTAGTAGTCGGATTTACTTCGGGGGCTGCCATCTTAATCGCAGCTAAACAGGCCAAATCATTCCTCGGTATTGAAATTCCAGAAACTGGTCATTTGATTGAAACTCTCGAGTATCTCTGGACACATTGGGAATATTTTCACCCATTGGTCATACTGGTCGCTAGCGTAACATTGCTCACTGGACTGATTTGTCATCACCGATGCCCAGATAAGCCCGTCATGGTAATCGCACTGGTGGTTGGTAGTCTAACTGCATTACTCTTTAACTTGATCTTTGGACAGCAGGCGACAGGAATCGAAATGATAGGTGCCTTGCCTCAGCAACTGCCGCCATTCTCAAAGCCACAGATTTCACTCGCTGTATTTCGTGATCTTGCGCCTTTGGCACTTGCAATGACCTTGTTTGCGTTAACTGAAGCAGTGTCAATCTCGCGCTCGATATCGATTCGTTCGGGGCAGCCGATAGAAGGTAACCAGGAGTTTATAGGTCAAGGTCTTTCTAATATATTCGGCAGTTTTTTTTCCGCTTATGTTGCTACAGGTTCATTCAATCGTAGTGGTGCAAATTATGATGCAGGGGCAAAGAGCCCGCTGGCGGCTATCTTCGCCGGCTTATTATTGATAGCCATCGTACCGTTGGTTGGCAACTTGACTTCTTACCTGCCCAAGGCAGCTGTAGCCGGGTTGCTGATATTAGTGGCCTGGCGCTTAATTAACTTCAATGAGATTCGAAAAATTTTAAGTGCGGATAAGAATGACACTGTTGTATTGGCAGTGACTTTCTTCGGTACCATCTTTTTTGCACTAGAATTTGCGATCTTAGCTGGTGTTATTCTTTCCCTGATGATCTTCCTTCGCAAGACCTCACGCCCGCGGATATCGCCACGAATACCCAACGCTGAATCAGTCGATAGAAAGTTTACTCATAGCCGATCTCAAGCTGAGTGTCCGCAGCTAAAAATACTGCGTCTAGAAGATTCTCTTTACTTCGGTTCGGTATCCCACGTTGGTGAATTACTACGAAGATACCGGGAGCATTACCCAGATCAAAAAAACTTGCTTCTTTTGACCAAGGGTATAAGTCAGATGGATGTTGCGGGTGCAGAGCTGTTGAACAATGAAGCCCTGGAGCGGCGAAGAATCGGGGGGGGATTTTACATGCACAGACTTAAGGAAAGTGCTTCCAAAACTTTTAATCGTGGAGGCTATCCAGAGAAGATTGGGCAGGCCAATATCTTCGAAAGTAAAAGAGAAGCGATTTCGACTATTTTTTCACACCTCGATAAGTCCATTTGCGCAAAATGTGACAACCGTATCTTCCTTGAGTGCCAGACAATCGATAAACCTGGGCTAGATTCCTGACATCTGGCGGAATGAATGTAAGCCCGCGGGCCCAAATAGCTGGAAAGTATGGAGTTTAACTAAACATATAATGGAGAAATCAATAAAAGGCGATATTTTCGGAGGCGCGACGGCGGCAGTGGTGGCTCTCCCTTTGGCTTTAGCATTTGGAGTGTCGTCCGGTGCCGGTGCGCTCGCAGGGCTTTATGGCGCGATCTTCGCTGGTTTTTTCGCCACATTTTTCGGTGGTACGAAAGTTCAGGTCACAGGCCCGACTGGGCCGATGACGGTTGTTATGGCCCTGGTGGTCACGCACTTTAGCGTAAACCTGTCGGCTGCATTTACCGTGGTCTTACTTGCCGGTGTTTTGCAGGTACTTTTTTCCGGATTTGGTATCGGCCGATATATAAAGCTCATACCCCTGCCTGTTGTGTCGGGCTTTATGAGTGGCATCGGCATAATTATAATTGCCATTGAGATTGGCCCAATACTGGGACATGAAATACCCCCGGGTACTGCTCTGGAGAAACTGACTACTGTCCCGCAGATGCTTGCGCGACGAATATATATGCCATGCTACTCGCGGTTGGTGTGCTTGCTGTATTGATATTAACCCCCGCCCGGCTTACCAGGTTCATACCTCCACCCCTACTAGCATTGATACTCGGCACCGTTGCGGTCCAGAGCTTTGCTCTTGATGTCCCCCTGATAGGGACAATCCCGACAGGCTTGCCGACGATTACCATCCCTGACATTGCGCTTACAGAAGTCCCGTTTATCGTTCGATACGCTTTAGTCCTGGCATTCCTGGGTTCTATAGATTCGTTGCTGACGTCCATCGTGGTCGACAGTATGACGAGAAGTCATCATGACTCAAACCGTGAGCTCTTTGGCCAGGGACTCGGCAATATTGCATCGGGGATATTTGGTGGGCTGCCATCTGCTGGCGCTACCATGCGCACCCTGGTAAATGTGCGTGCCGGTGGCAATTCAAGACTTAGCGGTGTTATTCACTCGATTGTTTTGTTCACAATAGTACTGGGGTTTACCCAAGCTGTTAGCCTTATTCCGTTTTCGGTACTCGCGGGGATACTGGTCAAAGTCGGAATAGATATCATCGACTGGCAATATTTGAAACGTATTCGTCACGAACCACGGGCAGAGGTTGTCATTATGCTGTCGACGTTGCTGCTAACGGTACTAGTTGATCTGATCACAGCTGTCGCGGCGGGATTTGTTATGGCATCGGTTTTGTTCGTTGCAAAGATGGCGGATTCGCAAGTAAAAAACGCTCGTTTTTCTTTCGGCGCAGATCAAATTGAAGATCTTTCGAATGAAGAGCAGGAAATATTGGAAGAGTACAACGGGCAAATCGTTCTCTTCCACGTCGAAGGCCCCCTTAGTTTCGGTTCGGCGAGAGATGTCGCCCGATTACTGCATTCCGATATTGATAAAGATGTACTGGTGATAGATTTACGTCATGTTCCATTCATCGACAGCTCTGCGTCGGCCGCGATAGATGAAGTCATCCAGCGGCTAAACCATGATGGCGACACGGTGTTGTTGTTTGGTGCGCGCGAGCCGGTGGCGAAAATGTTGGCTCAAACAGGGGTACTTGGACGGCTTGGAAAAGATAATCTGGTTACCCGCCGAATAGACGCACTGAGAAAAGCGCGTTCAATTATTGAGGCGAATGAAGATGAATCGGTCTAGTCAGTGTGTTGGGCTAGATGTCTGGTAGAATTTATCATTAAGACCAATATCAAAACCCTATTATTGAGTGGAAATAAATGACTGAATCTTTAACTAAACCTTCGGATAAATCGGGCATGCGTCCGGGCTCACTGGTTCATGTAGGTGAGGTCCTGGAGTCTGAAACCAGGATGACGGTAATTGATTACAGCAAAGAAAGTGTGGAACAAACACAGTTTCAATCGATAGAAGAGATTCTAAAATATAAAGATTGTGAATCGGTGACCTGGGTAGTTATCGAAGGACTAACAGGCGTCGATATCATAGAGAGCATTGGCAAAAATTTCGGTATACATCAACTCGTACTCGAAGACATATTAAATACGCACCAGCGACCTAAATTCGAGGAGTACGATGACCATCTATATATTGTTCTCAAGTGCCTGCTTTCAGAAGTAGAACCGTTTACTGTTAGCTATGAACAGGTGAGCCTTCTGGTTCTCAGGAGTTTCGTATTTTTGTTCAAGGAAAAGACAGACGACCTTTTTCAGCCCGTTATGAAACGGGTCAATAATAGCAAGGGTCGCTTCAGAAGTCTGGGCGCCGATTATCTAGCCTACGCGATCCTGGACACTATTGTTGATCAGAATTTTTTTCTAATTGATTCCATGGACGAGGCCATCACCACGCTGGAAGATAGCTTAATAGCTTCTGAACCGACACAGGATACGCTTAATACGATTCAAAAGCTTAGAAGAGATATTGTTAGCATAAGAAGACATGTTTCTCCGGTAAGAGAGTTAATGACCGCGATGCTTCATTGCGAGTCGGAATTGATTGACCAGAAAACGCATATATATCTCAGAGATGTGTCTGATCACGCGATACGTGTAATAGAGTTAGTCGAGTTGTATCGTGATATTTTGACAGGCCTGTTAGATATCTACCTATCCAGCGTTAGCAATAAAATGAATGAAGTCATGAAGGTGTTGACGGTGTTTGCTTCAATTTTCATACCGTTGACATTTTTAGTGGGGATTTACGGAATGAACTTTGAATATATGCCTGAGTTGAAATGGAAATGGGTGTATCCAATGCTTTGGGTAGTGTTTTTTACGGTTCCGGTAGTTTTTCTGATCTATTTTAAAAGGAAGAAATGGCTGTAGACACAGTTCAAACATCAGGTCTGCCGAATATCCCATTGGGCGAAATTGGGAGCGTAAGTTTAATTGTTGGCTTTCGATTTCTTAATAGTTCGTGCACACTAAATCCATTTTTTACCTGTGAGAACCCCGTTCTACCAGCTGTCTGAAAGAACATCCAGGTTGGCCTGGTATTCCACAGTATCGATTTCAAACAGTCCAAGCAGGGTGTGAAACAGATTGTCGTGGGAAAGTGGTAAACTACTTTTCTTCAAGACAAGCTGTCGGTTGGCATGTTCATAGCTTTCACCCAGCCATAAAAAGGATGCAACATTGGTTTGCTCTGGCGGTGCCAAAAGATCAGGCAATCCATGTAGATAAATACCCTTTTCACCGAGGGACTCACCATGGTCACTGGCGTAGATCAGGCCTGTTTCAAACTGATCTGATTTCTCGTTCAGAAATTTTATTGTCTTTGACAAAAAATAGTCCGTGTAAAGAATGGCATTGTCGTAGGCATTGATGATTTCCTGGTCGCTGCAATTTTCGAGTTGGGCTGTTTTACACGCAGGGGTAAAGGTCTCAAATTGAGCGGGGTAACGCTTATAATAAGCAGGGCCATGATTTCCCATCTGATGGAGGACGATCAGGATGTCCCCAGAGGGGTGCGCATTTATATATTCTGTCAGACCAATTAGCATCCCTTCGTCCCGACACTCGATGTCACAGTTAGAATTTAACGACGGATCGCGGAAATTTTGATACTCAACCCGGTCTGCAACACCCTTCGAATTTGAATTATTGTCTCGCCAGAGCACGTTCACGCCAGCTCGCTTTAATACGTCTAGCAGGTTCTCTGTATTACCGGCGGCGGTGGTCGAAAAATCTTTCTTCGGTAATAGGGAGAATATGCAAGGCACCGAAACCGCCGTCGAAGTGGCGCAACTGGTCATGCTGGAAAAGTTGAACAAGGACTCCTGGGCGAGCCTGGGATTGGTATTTCGGGAATAATCATTGAGCGAGAAATGATCCGCTCGAACGGTTTCGCCAATGACGAAAATAATAAGTTCGCGATCTATATCGTTGGCAGGAATATGCGCGCCCAGCCCAATTTTCTCTAGTTCGGTATTTGGGCTTTCGAACATCTCGAGTAAATATTTGGTCGACGAGTAAAGTGGGTAAACTGGATTGGAATAAAATCGCACCGACTTGTGCTCTCGAAAAAATGACGCGTATGGTTTGAAAAAAATAGTAATACATAACAGAATCAGCACAATGGCAAAACCGATCAGTTTGACTCGTGAAAGGATTTCCAGCCAGAAAGGGCGAATTCTCGTCGGAGTTAGCGTAACCCAAACGACCGGCAATAAGCCCAGTAGCACCAGATATACCAGGAGTTTGAATGAAACCAGATCGAGAGCTTCCTGGGTATTGGTTTGCAATATGTTGCGAATCATGTCCTGGTCGATGACGAGACCAAAACTGTCCATGAAATAAGCGGCCGAGGCGGCGCTGACCGTCATCAGAAGTATCCAGGGCTTAAACAGATATTTCGCACTAAACAAGCAGAGTACCAGCACGACAAAACTAAACTGCAGTACGACTATCGAAATGACAAAGCCGAGAGTTTCGAGATTTATCTGGTAAAGCGATAAAACTTGACGGAAATAGCTCGCATTGGTGAGCATTGTCAGCCATGCGGCCGTTAGTAAAATGATTTGATTATAGCTTTTTGGCATAAACTGTGATGAGGCTAGGAGCATGGGGTAGGTAAATCTTAGTTAAAGCAAGGAAACTGACTCAGTTTTTGTTGTGGCAAACTTATTGGTGAGCCGTTAATGATCGAGAATCTGGCCTGTAATTAGATAATTTATACAATTATCCATGCTATATCCATTGAATCCAGCGTTTCACTAAAAATCTGATACTGGGACGCACCCAACTGACATATTTAGAACCAATATCGCGGGTAGTGCCTTTCAGGATTACTGGACAGGTTGTTGGTAAACAAAGCCACGATCAGCATGATCAAAGCACCCGCCCCGATCGGGGACAAAACAAACAGATAGCCCAGGTCATGAATATTGTCGCTACC
>JAOUJX010000285.1 GCA_029882955.1 Gammaproteobacteria bacterium | reverse complement strand
GTTGCGGTGCCATCGCCCGCGCTAACGCCACGCGTTGCTGCTGGCCACCCGACAACTGGTGCGGATAAGCCTGTCCAGAAGCTGGCATACCAATCATGGCCAGGAGTTCATTAATACGCGCCTGTTGCTGCTTCGGCTTCCAGTCTCGTAAACCAAAACGGATATTATCAGCGACCGACAGGTGCGGAAAAAGCGCATAGTCCTGAAACACCATGCCTATATTTCGTTTTTCCGTTGGCAGACAAAACAGGCTACTGCTAACCTCGACATGATCGATCAATATGCGACCGTTGACGGGTGGTTCGAATCCAGCGATTGCACGTAATACAGTGGTCTTACCGCAGCCACTAGGGCCGAGCATACAACCGATCTCACCTGGCTCGAGCGAGAAGCTAATTTGCTGGAGTACGTGTTGGTCGTCATAGTTAACATCGAGTGCTTCGACGTCTAGTTGAGAGGTCATGAGCCGGCCCTTGAAACAGATATACTTTTGCTGAGCAGAATAACAGGTATTAATCCGGCAGCAACTATCATCAAAGCAGCCGTCGACGAATCGGCCAGGCGTTCGTCTGAAGCCAGCTCAAATGCCCGCACGGCAAGCGTATTAAAATTAAATGGCCGCAAGATTAAGGTTGCCGGCAACTCTTTCATAACGTCGACAAACACGATGAGTAATGCGGTCAATACTGAGCCCTTCATGAGCGGCAAATGCACCTTTAACAATATTTGCCCCGGTTTGTAGCCTAGCGACCTGGATGCTTCGTCCATCGAGTGTTTGATTTTTCCCAGGCCCGCTTCGACCGACTGAATTGACACCGCGAGAAAACGCACCATGTAAGCAAACATGACCGCGAACAGGCTGCCGCTGAGTATCAGCCCAGTAGAAATATCGAATTGCTCGCGCATAAAACCGTCTATCGTATTATCCAGCCAGGCGAAAGGAATAATAACGCCAACCGCCACCACAGTACCGGGGATAGCATAACCCGTAGCGACAATGCGTATCGAGGCAATCACCGACTTGCTACCGATTACTCGCCTGCCGTAGGCCAGAAACAACGCCAGTAGCACTGCCATGATCGAGGCCGAGAAACCGAGCAACACAGTATGCAGGGTGAGCCGAATAAAAGATTCATCCACCATCTCGACATAGGTGTCCAGTGCCCAGGATCCCAGTTGAACGGCGGGAAGAACAAAACCAAGCAGCAATGGCATCAGACAGGCAGTGCAGGCTAGCCAGGCTTTTAATCCGGTGAGTTGGTACTGTGGCAGTTGCTGATACCGATTGGTCGCATGATGATATTGCGCCTTTCGGCGCGAGGCGCGCTCGACCAGTACCAGGGTAAACACGAACAATAATAAAATAGCAGCCAGTTTTGCCGCAGCCACACTATCCCCAAGGCCAAACCAGGTACGGAATATACCCGTTGTAAACACTCCAATGCCAAAATACGACACCGTACCGTAATCGGCCAGGGTTTCCATTAAAGCCAATGACATTCCCGCGACGATAGCGGGTCGTGCCAGTGGCAAGGCGACCCGATAAAAGGCGCTCCAGAGGTTACACCCGAGCGTACGACTGACTTCGATCACGCAGACCGACTGATCGAGAAAAGCGGCCCGTGCCAACAGATAGACATAGGGGTATAAAACAAATGAAAACATCGCGATGGCGCCGCCTATCGAGCGAATCTCTGGAAAGAAATAATCGCCGTATCCCCAATCGGTCCACTCGCGTAACGCTGTTTGTACCGGACCGGCAAAATCGAACATGCCGGTATAAGTGTAAGCAATGATGTAAGCCGGCATTGCCAGGGGTAATAATAAGGCCCAGACAAATATCTGCTTTCCGGGAAACTGGCAGACACTGGTTAGCCAGGCACAGCTGACTCCGATCGAAAAAGTGCCGAGCCCTACGCCGACCATGAGCAAAAAAGAATTGCCGATATAATCGATCAAAACCGTATCCAGTAAATGCTGCCAGATATCGGCCGAAGGTTGGAATAGGAATCCTGCGACCGTTAACACCGGAATGGCGAATATCAAAGCCGTCAGGACGATACTCGGCTGCCATAAACGATCGAGTATGGATTGATGCCCTAATTGTCGGATATTGCTCGGGATCATTTTAGATTACAAATAGCGATCTGTCAGACACACAAAAAGGGTGGGAATCATAATCCCCACCCCGTTAAACAGCAATGGTATCGAAACGATAACAATAATATTAATTCACCGTTATTGCCAGCCAGCCTTATCCATGATCTTCACCGCCTGCGCATTCAACTCCCCCAGCCGTGAAAGATTGAGGACATCCGATTTAAATTCACCCCAGGCGGCGACCAGTTCACTGGCAGGGACGTCGGCGACCACTGGATACTCGTAGTTGACGCTGGCATACCAGGACTGCGACTCGGCGCTGAGCATATACTCGATGAGACGAATCGCATTTTCCCTGTTCTTTGAATATTTACTGACACCCACGCCACTGACATTCACGTGCGCACCACGGTCACTCTGGTTGGGCCAGAATACCGCCACCTTCTTTGCCGCCTCGACCTGCTTTGCATCCTTCTTATTATCCAGCATCGTGCCAAAGTAATAAGTATTAGCGACCGCGATATCACATTGCCCCGCTGCAGCGGCCTTGATCTGATCGCGGTCGCCACCCTTGGGTTTACGCGCCAGGTTAGCCACCAGCGCTTTAGCCCATTGCAAGGTTTCGGTTTCACCTTTTTCGGCGATCATGGACGCGACCATCGACTGATTATAAATATTACTAGAGCCCCGGATACAAATACGTTTTTTCCATTTCGGATCTGCCAGGTCTTCGTAAGTCGATAATTCATCTGCGTTGACGCGGTCTTTAGCATAGAATATTACTCTCGCACGTTGCGACAAACCAACCCATTGTCCATCGACATCGCGCAGATGAGCAGGCACCAGTTTATCGATGACCGGACTTTCTATTTTCTGTAACACATCTGCCCGCTTTGCCCGATCCAGGCGACCAGCGTCGGTGGTAATCAAAAGATCCGCCGGAGTATTCCGACCTTCGTTCGCCATACGGGTAAGCAACTTATCGGCGCCAGCGGTAATTAAATTAGTTTTAATACCCGTTTCAGCGCTAAACTTATCGAGCAGGGGCTTGATCAAATTTTCTTTTCGAGCCGAGTAGACATTCACCTCTTCGGCAATTGAATTGAACGATACGGTAAGCAGCAGGAGCACTGCACTAATAGATGAGTAATACCTGGACATGAGTTTTCTGACCTCCAGAAATAGACTATTAAGTTTAAGAGTAAACAATGGTAAAACATTCAAACACAAATGTAAATGCTAATACTTCTCATTTACATTAAATTTAACGAGGTTTTCTTTTGATCGCGCAATTACTTACAACCGAAGACTCCCACCTATGGCAAAAAGTCGAGGCATATCTTGATCAAAATGATTTTGAGGTCGCATTTCGCAATCAGATCGCACAGGTCGCGGTAGCTAGTTCCTATGCCCTGAATCAATTGTGCCGAACCCCGGAATTACTAGATTTATTGCATCAATCCACTGAATTCAAACTCGATGATTTTCCCGATATTATCGACACAAATCTCTCCGCTGACCTGACCGAAGTCAAGCAAACACTCCGACAATATCGACATCGCAAACTAATTCAGATCATTATCTCGACGTGGTTAAGCAGTCACCTGTTGATCTGGTTCTGAGATACCTGAGCGACCTGGCCGACTTATTGATCGATAAAGCTCTGGCAGCCTGCGAAACACTGTTAACCGAAAAACACGGTCAGCCTGTCGATACCAATGGAGAACCAATGCGCTTAAACGTAATTGCAATGGGTAAGCTGGGTGGCCGCGAATTAAACTTTTCCTCGGATATCGACCTGATATGCTGTTATGCCACCGATGGTGAATTAGACGGCTTCGGTCATCTCTCCTACCAGGAATTTTTCTCCCGCCTGGTACGTGCAATGAGCAAGTGCCTGAACGACAGCACCGAAGACGGGTTCGTCTACCGAGTCGACCTGCGTCTACGACCCTGGGGCGATTCCGGCCCGGTGGCACTGAGTCATGCGGGCCTGGAGCACTACTATCAGTTACACGGTCGAGAGTGGGAGCAATATGCGATGGTAAAGGCTCGGATAGTCACCGGCAGCCAGTCCGACCGTGATAACCTGGCATCGATTTTCAAGCCCTTTGTTTATCGGAAGTATCACGACTATCGAGTCTTTGAAGGTCTCGCTACGCTAAAAGACAAAATCGATCGACAGGCACAGTCACGCGGTATGCGCAATAACATCAAACTCGGCCAGGGGGGTATCCGTGAAATTGAATTTTTCGTACAGGCTTTCCAGATTCTTAAGGGAGGTCGTAATAATCAACTGCAAAGCACTCAAATTTTTCACTGTTTTGAGGTACTGGAGTCTCAGGCAATTATCGCCGTCGAAATCGTACGAGACTTACGCGACGCCTATATTTACCTGCGCATCCTCGAAAATAAAATACAAATGCTGAGCGATGAACAAACCCATAGTTTCCCTGAAGATGAATTATCCCGGCAGCGCATCGCCACAGCAATGGGTGAAGACAACTGGCAGACTGTCGAACAAAACCAGTCGTTAAAAAGAAGTAAAGTGAGCGCGCATTTTACCGAACTCTTCAAACGCGACGACGAAACCCGCGAAAACAATGAATTGATCATCGACGATAATATCGGCGACGAGAGCCAGCAGCAGGAACAGATAGACTGGATGGAGTCACTTGGCATTCAGGCTGCCGCAGATATCCAGAATCGCCTGCATAGCTTTTTCAACAGTAAAGCCTGGGGGTTCATGTCGGCCAGAGCCAAGCAACGATTTGGCGCCCTGTTGCCGGGACTGCTACGCGCCGTTTCGGAAAGTCAGCAGCAAAGCGTATTATTCGAGCGGCTACTCAATCTGTTTTCTTCGATTGCGGGACGTAGCGTCTATTTCGAGCTATTACATCAAAACCAGGCATTACTGGTGAAGCTCGTCGGTTTATTCAACAAGAGCGAGTGGATTGCCGAAGAAGTCGCGCTTTATCCCATGTTACTCGAGCAATTAATCCAGACTGGCGATCTCGATCATCTATTCGACCGTAAAACCCTGGCGCAAAACCTTCAACTTCAGCTCGACAATGTGCTCGATGACACCGAACTGGAACTTGACGTATTACGATTATTCAAACGAGAGCAAACCATCGTCATCGCCACTGCCGAGTTAGCCGAAGAAATCAGCACCCTCGAAGCCTGTCAGCATTTATCAGAACTGGCGGAAATACTACTCGAAGCGGTTTATCAGTTGGCCAGCAAATCTATAAAGCAAAAATACGGCGAACCACAGTACGAAGAGGACGGCGTCACCAGGGTTGCCGAGTTCGCCATTATCGGCTACGGCAAACTCGGTGGAAACGAAATGCACTACCAGTCTGATCTCGATGTCATCTTTCTACACAACTCCCGTGGTAGTAAGCAATACAGTTCCGGTGAGAAATCCATCGACAACAGTATTTATTTTGCTCGACTGGCACAAAAAATCATTTCCATGACCAG
>JAOUJX010000284.1 GCA_029882955.1 Gammaproteobacteria bacterium | reverse complement strand
CCAGGCCCTATATATTTTGATTATCAAAGCAATTACGGGGCAGTATACCCATTTAATTGATGTAGTGAGAAATCAGATAAAAAGTATATAGCCATCACTCTGATTATCTAATTCACCAGGGCAGTTAAGTGTTCGCTCGAAAAACCTATCTCATGAGTGTAAATTAATAATATCTCGGATGGGATAGTTTCTACTATAACTTTTCCTCAATGAAGCTCCCCCAAAAAGGCGATACAATCATCTGCACAATAATATAGCGACAGGGAAGAGTTCGTGTGTCGCAAGTGTGATGAGCTAAATAATAATTAATTTTGAGGACCGTAATCGATTTTACAAAAATCATATTTAGGGTGAGGGGAGAATGGAGGAATTAAGCGAGTTTGTTTTTCTTGAGAATAAAGTGCTCGTCGCTGCCTTCGCGATAAGCATGATTTTCGGCGTTATCGCGCAAAGGACCGGTTTCTGCACCATGGGTGCCATTAGTGACGTCTATAACATGGGCAGTTGGACGCGTATGCGCGTTTGGGGTACTGCGGCGGGCACTGCGATGCTCGGTTTTGCATTGATGTCTTATCTTGGCTGGATACGCCCGGCCGATTCGATTTATAGTTCAGGACAAATGGTCTGGCTCGCCGCACTGGTCGGTGGGCTCCTGTTCGGTTTTGGAATGGTATTGGCATCGGGTTGCGCAAATAAGACCCTGGTTCGCGTCGGCGAGGGCAATCTTAAATCCTTAGTGGTATTTGTCATGCTCGGCCTTGGCGCTTATTCTGCGATGTGGGGACTGGCCAGCGCTTTGCGTGTTTATACGGTGGAATACGGCACTCTCAATCTAGAGAGCGGGAATCTTATCTCCGCATGGGTAGCATCCGCGTTAGGGTTCAACCCACTGTCCGCAGGACTGATCATGGCCGTTCTGGTTGGCGGAGGAATGATAGCCTGGGCATTGTGGAGCCCCAAATTTAGATCTTCAAACAAACACTTATTGGCGGGCTTCGGTATCGGTACGGTTATCGTCGCCATGTGGTGGGTGATAGGTGATATGGGTTATGTGGCCGAGCATCCGGATACGCTGGAATCTGTCTACGCGGGTACCGCGTCCGGGCGTATGCAATCTTTCAGTTTCACCGGACCAGTCGCGCGCACACTCCATCTGCTAGTAGCGACGGATCTAGGTCAGGAAATTGTCATCAAGTTGGGCGTAGTTACGATTCTAGGCGTAATACTCGGTTCGTTTCTCCACGCACTTTACAGCCGTACCTTTGAGTGGGAAGGGTTTGGCGGAACGCAGGATACGGCTTTGCATATCGTCGGGGGCTTGTTGATGGGTATAGGTGGTGTAACTGCGGGTGGTTGTACCGTCGGGCAGGGCCTGTCCGGTGTTTCGACGCTGAGCGCCGTCAGTTTCATCGCCGTTTTCGGAATTATGCTGGGAGCGGTAGGTGGATTACGCTTGCAGATGTGGTTGCTCATGCGTGGCGATTGATATTTGCGAACAGGGATGAAAAGCCTGAAAGAGACCAGGGACAGTAGTTATAGCTAGAATAAGACAGACTGGAATATTTTATGAATATAGATAAAGAGATTAACGCCCGTGGACTGAATTGTCCGCTTCCTCTAATGAAAACAAAGAAGACATTAAAGGAAATGGGAAGTGGCCAGGTATTGCGCGTTATCGCGACAGATTCCGGATCTATGCCGGATATACTCGAACTTGTTACTGAAACAGGTCATACCATGCTGGATCAACAGCATGTTGGTAATGAGTATATTCATACTATTCGCTGCAAATGAGACCCTCCCAGAATTTGCTTTAATACCTGAGACTGTTTTGGATAATCCCGGGGACCGGGCTGGGGAATCTGATGGGGTTTATAGTCAACAAAAGTATCTGTCTGGAGTTAATAAGCTGATCTGGTTTCATACGGCCAGGCTTTAATGCCACCTGCCATAGATACCGCATTATATTTTTTCTTTTTCAGAATCAGTGCGGCTACTGCGCTGCGGTTACCACTCCGGCAATAAATAATATATTTTTTATTCTGATCCAGTTCATCTAAACGGATACGTAATTCGTGCAGTGGGATTAAAATGCATCCCTCTATGTATGATTCTTCCCATTCTTCTTCATAGCGTACATCAAGCAATTCGTAATCGTCGTTATTTTTCATCAGGTTTGTTTTCTCGACGTCGATTTCGTCAATACAGGGCGCGGCTATTAATTCCTTAAAATCTTTCTTATTACCGATCAATAAAATACCGTCGCTGGTCATGCGCACAGTCGCATTACGCGTTCCCCCGGTTACCAGAGCATCTTCGCCAAAAGAGTCACCTTCCTGAAGTGAGTTAACATGCTTGGGCTCGTCATCGTACAAATCCATGGCCCAAACTTTCGCGCTACCCTGATAAATAACATAGAAGTGCTCGGCCTCGTCACCTTGTATGATGACTTCTTCCCCCTTTTTGAAACCTTTTATTTCCATGCGCGAAACTAACTCATAAATCGACTCAATGGTAAGGTGCGCCAAGCTTTTTATGGTTAGCAGGCTGGATAAAATACCCAGCTTTTCGGGTTCGCTCTCCAGGCTTTGAGTAACCTCTACCCAGGCAACAATATCGTCTAACTGTTTACTATCAACCTGATAGATAACTGCATCGGTAATGGCTAACACATCAATCAATGTATTGCCCTGAGGAACCATATAGCCTTTGGGGGCGTTATTTTCGGACTTGGTTAAGGTGAGTGGCCTGGCAGAGGTTTCAATTCGAACTTCGCCCTTATGCAGATAAAGGTAATTGTTTTCATCGATGTGGGAGCGAATCCGGATTGATTCACCGGCCTGTAATTTGAACAACCGATTCTGTCGCTGGTCGATATCATCCGAAGAGAAAAATATTTCGGGCAATTCGCTGGTTTCTATCATGAAGTTACCTGACTCCGGTTTTTTAATAAACCCGGTTAAATGAAAATTCTGTTTCACTTTAGCAGGAATCTCAAATCCCAGCCACTTGATATAATTTGGTCAGGCTATGTCATCTTGCTAGTAACCAAAATAGATGAACGGTGACCAACGAGAGGGGGCTAGCAGTCAGGTCGCTTCTTTTACTCTTAACAGGACAGCCGTATTATGAGATGCTAAAGTTATATTAAAAATTGTGGCGAAAGTGGTACGATCGGTTCGAGTCACGAAATAAATTTTGTTAGAATAATGTAATTTACGATCACTATAACTTGAGGAGAAGAAATAATGGGAGAAATCAATATTCGGGTTTCACAGATGGAAGGGAGAGTACCTGTATCCGTGTTGCATGTTAGTGGAGATATCGATGCCGGTAATCACCAGCAACTCGATGATAAGGCGGCCGAAATTATCGATGCTGGCGCTCATCATATTATTCTGGACTTAACAGAAACCAGTTACATGAGCAGTGCCGGGTTTCGATCCATGCACAAAATTCATGTCGCGCTTCAGGCTACGGATAGCGAGTCTGCGAGTCTCAAACTGTTAAAGCCTTCGGACGAAATCAGGCGTCTGATGAAAACGATAGGTTTTGACGTTTATATTTCAACTTACGATGATTTAACCGAGGCTGTAAACTCTTTCTAGTGTTTGCAGAGATGATGGAGGAAAATATTTCCTCGTTAAGGGTAGCATCGGATCTCGGTAATCTGGAGGTTATTCGTAAATTTGTCGAGCAGGGGGCAAAAGAATCAGGCCTTTCCGAAGACGGTGTCTCGGGTCTGCGCCTTGCCGTTGACGAAGCCTGTGCCAATATTATCATGCATGGCTACCGGGAGCTGTCAGGCGACATTGAAATTACGATAACTGCTGGCGCTGATCAAATACAGGTTGCTCTGGAAGACTGGGCGCCGAGCTTCAATCCGCTAAAGAGAGCTTCCGGGCGTGATTTTGATAAACCGTTGGACCAACGTGCACTGGGTGGTATGGGGGTGTTTTTAATCAGGGATAATACCGACAGTGCCGAATATCAACTGCGAGACGATGGCGGAAACAGGTTAATCTTAACCTGCTTGCTTCAACCGCGAGTGGCTGACTGATTGTGGTTACCAAAGATGTCTGCATCCAGTCCTAATCCGTTACATATAAAACATCTCAAAAATAGTCAGTTTTTACAGGGCGCGCCCGATGCCTTAATCAGTCAGGTTGCCAGCATTGCTTACGAACTGGAATTAAAGGCAAAAGAAATACTGATTAACAAGGGCGAAAAGGGAGATGCGTTGTATGTAATCCTGGAGGGCAGCGTCTACGTTCACGATGAAGGTATTCAGCTCAATCACCACTCGAGGGGACAGGTAATTGGTGAAATAGCGGCGCTAGGTTCTCTACTAAGAACGGCCAGTGTAACCGCTGCCGAGAACTCTTTGTTCCTGGTCATCGAAAAAGACGCCCTGTTCAATGTGATTTCAGGCAATCCGAATTTTATCGGAATTATTATGAACATGCTCTGCCGACGCGAGGAGAGTCTGGCCAGTAATATAATGGATCGATCTCGTCGTATCGTTTCACTGGAAAAAGAACTGGAAATTGGTCGTCAGATCCAGGCTGGCTTTTTACCGAGAACCATTCCAGAAGTCGAAGGTTGGCAGATAAACCATTATTTTAAGGCCGCGCGGGAAGTCGCTGGCGATTTTTATGATGTGTTCGATATCGAGGGGCATACCCGTATTGGTATAGTGATTGCGGATGTATGCGACAAAGGTGTCGGAGCGGCCCTGTTCATGACCTTGTTCCGAAGCCTGCTCAGATCTACCGCTAAACTCCATGAATACACCGAGGTATCGCCCGATTCGAAGGCGGGTTTGCTCGAAAACCCGGAACTAATATTGAAGCGCAGTGTTCAGTTTGCCAATAACTACATCGCCGAAACCCACGGCCATACCAGTATGTTCGCCAGCATTTTCTTCGGCCTGCTGGATCCTCAAAGTGGTCATCTCTATTACATTAATGCTGGCCACGAAGCGCCATATATAATTCAACCGGGAGAAGTTAAACAGACATTGGAAACAACCGGCCCGGTGGTTGGGCTATTCGCCGGTTCTGAATATGGTATTGCCGAGACATGTTTACAGCCAGGAGAAACCTTGTTTGCCTACACCGATGGTGCAACAGATATTGTGAATGAACAGCAGGCAGCCTTCGGACTGCCGCGGCTCGAATCTTTATTGCTTAGTGTCGAAGGCGAAGAATTAATTCAGACAGTGGTTGATGACCTGAATCGCTATAAGGGTAGCGAGGCTCAGTTTGACGATATTACTATGTTGGCAGTCAGCCGTAGCGGGGAATAACTCGTTCATTGAGTTTCCCCCAAAAACTATTGAAGGCTTGCTCAGCCTATTTCTGAGACATGTTTATGACCCACGGATTGTCGGGTAGCACCTCCGCAGTTAGTCTTTGCTGACATTGGGTGGCATAAAATTTTGTCGGTCCATCGTGGGGGAAATCTTTCAAAATAGCTTTAAAGCCTTTGGAGGCTTTGTCCCAGTCGGCTTTGAAAAAACAGTGCAAAGATTCGGCAAATCTCTCGCAGAGCTCGCTTTGTAGCTTGCTGGCATCGCTGGCATAATTCAAAATTTCT
>JAOUJX010000018.1 GCA_029882955.1 Gammaproteobacteria bacterium | reverse complement strand
CAGCACTTGGCTACGACGCCGAGCGACTCGAAATTCAGCTGGTGCAATTCGCCAACCTCTACGAAAACGGCAAGAAAATGTCGATGTCGACTCGATCTGGTGAATTCGTCACGTTAAAACAGTTGCGTGACGACGTCGGCAAAGACGCCGCACGTTTCTTTTACGTGATGCGCAAGGCCGATCAACACATGGATTTCGACCTCGATCTGGCGCGCGACCAATCCAGCGATAACCCGGTTTATTATTTGCAATACGCCTATGCACGGATTTGTAGCGTCAAACGTCAAAGTGAAGAAAAAGGCCTGAGCATTGCCATCGAATCGGCAAACTTATCGCGCCTCGACAATGATCATGAACTGGAACTCATCAAGCAGTTAAACCTTTACCCGGAACGCGTGCATAGCTCCGCAATGCGCCGCGAACCGCATATCGTGGTGAACTACATGCGTGACCTCGCCAACCTGTTCCATTCCTGGTACAACGCGCATCAGTTTATCGTCGACGATGTCGAATTACGCGACGCCCGCATGGCACTCGCTACTGCGGTCGGACAGGTGATGATAAACGGCCTCACCTTAATGGGTGTCTCCGCCCCGGAAAAGATGTAATGGCCGGGGAGAAATCGAGTTCCCCCTGGGTCTGGGTATTCCTGTTTTTGATGCTGGGATTTTTCGCCGCGTTTATTATTTTTCTCGATCAAAAGCTGGTAGGGACCAGCGTATCGAAGCCAGTCGAAAAACAGAATCAGGATAGAACCAAACCGACCATCGATTTTTATTCGGTATTACCCGACCGAAAAGTCGAAATTCCGGTGAGCGAGGAAGAGAAGCAAGCTATTGAAAATCCCACGATTAATAAAACCGCTGGTGATCAGGTGTTATTACAAGTCGGTTCTTTCCAGAACCCCGAAGATGCCGAACGATTAAAGGCCGAACTGGCCTTCCTGGGTCTGGAAGCCAAGGTTAAAGCTGCGGAGGTGAATGACGACACCTGGCACCGGGTGCAAATTGGCCCTTTTGCGAGCAATACCGCCCTCTCGCGTGCGCAGAATTTACTGCTGGAAAACAAAATAAAATACGTGCAGCGTAAGTTGCCACAATAATCGATTTAAACGGGTAACGGACAGGCTCGAGACCCGCCCTGACAATCACCGATACAAACCATATTGAAGCCACTCCGGAATCCGTTCCCTGGCCTGGTTCAATACTGCCTCATGGTCACGATAATCGGCGCAATGGCTTTCTACCAGTTGCCAGAATTTAGCCGAGTGATTCATGTGTCGGGTATGGCATAACTCGTGAATCATCAGGTATTGGGCTGTTGCGGGTGGTACAAAAACCAGCTGATCGTTCAGGCTGATGGTGCCTCGCGAAGAGCAACTGCCCCAGCGGGTTTTCTGGCTACGGATACTGACTTTTTTGTAATCCAGCGCACAGGACCGGGATAGTCCCTCGAGCATTGGCGGCAGAATTTCCCAGGCCTGTTTTCGTACCCACCACCTTAAGTGTTGAATATTTTCATCGAAACTACGGTTCTCAAATTTGAAGTCTTCGGTACTGGTGAGGCTATTATCAACCGGCAGGTATATTTGCTCGGGCAACTGGGGCAGGGTGTATGTTTGATTATGCTTTTTTAACTGGCGTTCAATCCAGCTAGAGTGCTGTTTTACCAGTTCGGGTACTGCCTTCTTCGGGAAGCGAGTCGGGATGACTACTTCCAGACCGATATAGGGCTTAATCTGTAGTTTTGCATATCTTGCCTTGCTCGAAACACGTAAAGAGTAATCAAATAGTGTATTCCCATCGTCATCGATTATAGAATCGCTCGCCATGTCGTCTAAACAGCCCTCAATAGAAACTCGTATTCTACAGCAATGCCATTGTGCCGACCGAGTACGTTTATTAAATTTGTTGAAAAAATCCAGGCATAAAGATACCCGTTCGAGATTACAGGCCGAAATTGCCAAATCTATCGATAAAGTCGCTAAACGCAAGCAAGATCGGCCAGGCTCAAATTTCAATCCAGAACTACCTTTTATTAATCATCGGGAGGAACTGGTCGAGGCGATTTCGAAACATCAGGTGGTTATCGTCTGCGGCGAAACCGGCTCCGGCAAAACCACGCAATTGCCTCAGTTATGCCTCGATATGGGGCTGGCCGACCACGGCTTTATCGGCCATACCCAACCCCGCAGAATCGCCGCGCAGTCTGTTTCCAGCCGTATCGCTGAAGAGCTCAAATCAGAGATAGGTGCTGCGGTCGGCTATAAAATTCGGTTCCAGGATCGAACCAGCTCTTCCGCCTATATTAAATTAATGACCGATGGCATCTTGCTCGCCGAGACGCAAAGTGATCGCTGGCTAAGCCAGTATTCGACCTTAATCATTGACGAAGCCCACGAGCGCAGCCTCAATATTGATTTATTGCTTGGCTATATCAAACAGTTATTACCTCGACGCCCGGACCTGAAACTAATCGTCACTTCCGCCACCATCGACCCGCAACGTTTCGCCCGATATTTTAATGACGCACCGGTGTTGAATATCAGTGGCCGAACTTTCCCGGTTGAAATACGTTATCGACCGCCAGCCGAAGTTGATCGCGATAATTTACAACTGCTAGCCGATGCGGTAGACGAACTCGATAGCGTCGCACGCGAAGATATTCTGGTGTTTTTCCCGGGTGAACAGCAAATACGGGATGCGGCAGAAAAGCTCTCAAAAACACATTCGCGGGATTACGATATCCTGCCGCTTTACTCGCGACTCAGTTCCGCTGAACAGAAGAAAATATTTCAGCCGCATCAGAAGCGGCGCATCGTGCTGGCCACCAATGTCGCCGAGACGTCTCTCACAGTACCGGGCATTCGCTATGTTATCGATTCCGGGCTGGCACGAATGTCGCGCTATTCCTGGCGTGCCCGGGTACAGCGTCTCCCTATTGAGAAAATCTCCCAGGCTTCCGCTAACCAGCGCAGCGGTCGATGTGGCCGGCTCGCACCCGGTATCTGCATTCGACTCTACGATGAAGACGATTTTGATTCGCGGGACGAATTTACCGAAGCCGAAATACTGCGCAGCAACCTGGCTTCGGTGATTTTACAAATGAATGACTTGAATCTCGGCTCTATCCACGAATTCGATTTTATCGAGAGCCCGGACAGCCGGTTAATCAACGATGGCTATCGCCTGCTCTACGAATTACGCGCGACTGACCGGGACGATCGTATTCTCCGGCACGGCCACCAGCTGGCGCGAATCCCGGTCGATCCGCGTCTTGCACAAATGCTGGTACGCTCAAGTGAGCTACATTGCCTGAGTGAAGTTTTGATTATCGTTAGCGCCCTGTCGATTCAGGACCCTCGTAGTGCCTCCAACGAAAACCGTCAGGCAGCAAACGAAAAATACAAAGTCTGGCAACACGATAGTTCAGACTTTATGTTCTGGGTATCGCTGTGGCAGAGCCTTAACGAGCAGAGATCTGAGCTGAGTCGCAATCACTTTTCACGCTGGTGTCGAAAGCACTTTCTATCTTATCCAAGGCTGCGAGAATGGCAGGATATTTTTAACCAGTTGAAGCAACAGCTCAAGGAATTAGGCTATCAGTTCAACAGCACTGCTGCCGAGCCCGACAGTGTTCATCGCGCCATCTTCAGCGGCATTCCCAGCCACATCGCGAGCTTCGACAAAGATAATCAGTTTCAGGGTACCCGTGGCAGACATCTGATGATTTTCCCCGGTTCCTCGTTAGCGAAACAGACACCAAAGTGGATAATGGCATTCTCCTTAATCGAGACCCGTCGCCTGTTCGCGCATGGCGTGGCTCGCTTGAATCCGCAGTGGGCCATGCAGGACGCTGATCATCTGCATCAATACGAATACTACGAGGCCCACTGGCAGGCGCGGCAGGGGCGGGTTGCTGCATTCAGAAATACGCGTATCTATGGACTTTTAATCGAAGGCGGCAAGCGCGTTAATTTCGCATCAATCGAACCGGCACAGTCACGCCGGATTTTTATCCAGAGCGCTTTAGTCGAAGGCGAATACCGCAGCCGGGTCGAAGTGATTAATGCTAACCGCAAACTCATCGAGCACTATCAACAACAGGAGGACAAATACCGTCGCCGCGACATCCTCATCAGCGACAAATTATTGTACGAATTTTATGATGCTCGACTACCACCCGAGGCGGTCGATGCCGCGAGCTTCGAAGCCTGGGTCAAACAACAGTCTTCCGAGCAGATAAACCAGCTTCGTTTTCTTTCAGTAGATATTGCCGATCCAACGATAGACCGGGAAAAGCGCTCAGATTATCCAGAGCAAATAAATATTCACGGCCAGAATCTGAAACTCGACTATCTTTTTGAACCCGGCAATGAGTACGATGGCGTTACGGTGAGCATACCATTGTTATTGCTCAACCAGTTTTCCGATCAGGACTTCGAATGTCTTGTGCCCGGTTTACTGAAAGAAAAGATCGAGGCGTTAATCCGTAGCCTACCGCGAAAATTGCGTAAAAACTTCGTTCCGGTGACCGATTTTGCCAGCGCCTGTCTGCAGCGTATAGATTCTGATGTCGATCTCCTGAGCTCGTTACAAAAATCGCTATTGGCAATGACCGGCGTCAACATCCCCATGTCAGAATGGGCCCCCGCCTCCCTGGATACTCATCTGCAAATGCATTATGCGCTTTACGACAATCAAAAATGTATCGCACAGTCGCATAGCCTCGACTCGCTGCAACAAAAATACGGTGAACAGGCACGAGAGCAATTCGATCAACAGATTCATAACGATGTCTCGATTGCCCGCAGTAATCTAACCGACTGGGATTTTGAATCCCTGCCCGAATCTATCACCATCAAACAAGGTGGACAGTCCATACGCGCCTACCCGGCACTGGTCGATTATGAGGATTCAGTTTCCATCGAGTTATTCGAAACACGAAACGAGGCCGATTTTTACCACGCTACCGGTATCACTCGCCTGTTTTACCTGCAACTCGGTGACAGCATTAAATATCTTAAGAAGCAGCTACCGGAAATACAGCAAAGCGCATTGATGTACGTTGCTCTCGGCACACAAACCGAACTCGTCGAAGATATACTTATGGCGGCTGTTCAACAGTGTTTTCTCGGTAAGTTGCCGACGTCCCGCCAGCAGTTTTCCAGTAGGCTGGAAGAGAATAGAAACCGGTTCGTCGACAACGCTAATCAGCTCGCAGAGCTAGTGTACCGAATATTATCGCTGCGACAGGAAGTTCGAGCCGCAGTCGAAAAAAAACGCCTCACCGGTTTGCATCAGGCGGATATCGAAGCCCAGCTAGAAGGTTTGATTTACCCTGGTTTTGTTCGTGATATCGGCGCCGCGCAGCTCGCGCGCTTAACCGCCTATCTGCAAGGCATACTAAAGCGCTTAAACAGTGATAAATCACCCACCCCGAGCATGGAAAATCAGCTAGAATCTATCCAGCACTACCAGCAACAATACCTTCAATTTTACGATGCTGACGATTGCGATTATAAAAAACTCGACGAACTGCGCTGGATGATCGAAGAATTCCGCATCGCCTGCTTTGCGCAACCGATGAAAACACGTATACCCGTGTCGGAAAAGAAGATCGAAAAATTAATTGCAACTATGCTATCAAGCTAACTAACCCGGAAATTACCCATGGCATCTATAGAGCCTAAAGCTTCGACTACCGTAATGCTCACGCCACAGGGTGAATTCGAACTCGAGCGTATGCCGCCTAACCCGCAACTCCAGGCCTGGGATGCGGCTGATCAGTACCTATTGAAACAGATAGACGAATTAAAAATTCTAACCCGGCAATCCCGACTGCTATTGGTCAATGATAATTTCGGCGCCTTGAGTGTAGCGCTTGCAGACAACCATCCTGTCATGGTTAACGACTCTTTCCTTTCTCAACAGGCCTTGTACCGAAATATGCAGCTCAACGGCTATGAGCCAGACCAGGTAACTTTCAATAGCGGCTTGCCGTTACCTCACGCAAAATTCGACGTCATCCTCATCAAGATTCCGAAATCACAGGCCTTGCTCGAACATCAGTTATACTCCCTGCGTGACCTGATCGGTTTCGACACCCGTATAATCGCAGCCGGCATGAGCCGCTCCATCCACAGCTCTACCCTAAAGCTATTTGAGTCCATACTCGGTCCGACGACAACTTCACTGGCGTGGAAGAAATCTCGTTTGATATATGTCACTAGAGACCAGGCCCTAAACCAGGGTCAGAGTCCCTATCCGGATTCCTTCATTGTCGAAGCCGATCGGGAATATACAATTATCAACCACGCAAACCTGTTCAGTCGCGACAAACTCGATAGCGGTAGCCGACTGGTTATCGAAAACATGCCAGCCTCGGAAAAATATCGTCACATTGTCGATCTGGGTTGTGGCAATGGAATTCTTGGATTAATTGCCGCCTCTTTAAACCCGGAAGCAAAATTAATATTTACCGACGAATCCTATATGGCGATCGACAGCGCAAGAATCAATTTCGAGGCCGCTTTTGGCAAAAACAGAGAGGCTGAGTTCACGGTCACCAACTGCCTTCAGGGTATCGCCAACGAATCGGTTGATCTGGTACTCAACAACCCACCGTTTCATCAACAAACCAGTGTCGGTGATACGATTGCCTGGCAAATGTTTATCGAGGCGCGTAAGGCATTAAAGCCTGGTGGCGAACTCTGGGTAGTAGGAAACAGGCACCTGGCTTACCACGCCAAATTGAAGAAAATATTTGGCCACTGCGAACAGGTCGCGAGTAACAAAAAGTTTGTTTTGTTACTCGCGGTTAAACAGTAGTGTTATCGCTCCTCGGATTCGATTATCCAGCTTTCAGCCTGACCGGCCGCTACCCACTCCAGCATTGCCGGGTGCCGCAACAGGCGCTCGACATAATCTCCGGCCGGTTTATCCAGTGGGATAGCATATAAATGAAACCGCAAAGCAACCGGTGCAAACATGGCATCGGCAATACTGAAGCTACCAAATAACCAACCGGCTTTTTCATCGCTATATTTAGCTGCATGCCGCCATAAATCCTGTATGCGATTAATATCGGCCTGACAGGCATCCGATACAGCTAGCGGAGAAGGCTGGCGCCCACAATTCATGGGTAACTCACTACGAAGGCTGGCAAAGCTGGAGTGCATTTCGGCGCATAAAGATCGCATCACTGCTTTATGTTTAGGGTCCCAGTATAAATTTTGCGGAAAAAGTTCGGCGACGTACTCGCATATCGACAGACTGTCCCAAACTTCAAAATTATTGTGCAGTAAGACCGGTACCTTATCATTGGAAAAGTAGACACTGAGCTTCTCATTAGTCTCCGGCTGGTATAGCGGTACTATGATTTCATCAAATTCAATGCCCAGATGTTTCATCCACAACCAGGGCCTTAACGACCACGACGAGTAATTTTTATTGCCAATTATGAGTGTGAATTCAGCCATTAGTTTTCTACTATCTCCGTGCCAGGCTTCAGAAAAATTCTGGAGCCTTCGTATACGATTTTCCAGCCTTTATCGGACTTGCGCCAATACAGCTCTTTCGGCGAAACCAGGTCCAAATTATTGCTTTGATAATTCTGCTGGTATTGCACTAATACCAGATTGTCCTCGCCGGGGTATTTGAAAACATTTAAATCGCTATATTCGACTTTGACTTCAGTTTTGCTCCGGTTTACCCAACGCTTATGACCATCCCATTTTTTAAAATCACGCCCGTATGCGAGAAACTCTGTTTGAGAATAATGTTGTCGATATCGTTCGTGGTCCAGGCTTTGCCAGTCATCGATCCAGCTACTAATCGTTTTCAACCAGTGTTTGCGCTGGCTTTGCCACTCATCCTGACTTAACCAGTTAACCTCGTTGGCGACCACTACCGGCGTGTGGAAATCTGGATCGACGTATTGATCGACGTTCAAAAAATCCGGATTGCTCACCACAATACAACCATTACTGGCCCAGGGAGACCGATTGTAGGTGTAAGACGGAGTACCATGAATCCAGATGCCACCGCCCGTACGTTCTTTGCGCACATCCCAGACGTTCGGGTAACTGATGGGAAATGCGCCCCTGCCATACAGGTCGGGCAATTCCTTATCATCGATATAACGGGTAACGTGGTACACCCCGATAGGCGTCTTCTGATCGCCTCTCTTTTCTTTACCCGCACCTTTCAGGCCGATGGTAATAAAGTAATCGGTTTCCAGTACCGGCGTACCCTGTTCATTTCGATAGACGTAGATACGTGAACTTTGCTGATCGACCAGGATGACGTAAGGCTGGCTCTCGGCCAGGAACAGGATATTTTCTGGATACTTACCCTGGAGGGACTGCCTGTTATCGTGCTGCCAGCGTTGCTGGATTTCATGCCTGAAGTCCTTTACCGCGCGGTCGACCTGTATGCCCGAACCAATACCCTGTAAGGGCCCGGCCTTGGCAAGCAGGAGATCGGCATAGAGCATTTGCCCAAGCCGACTGTGAGGATATTGTTTGATTAAATTGCGCGTACTATCCAACGCCTGATCGTGATTAAGACTCTGGATTTCCTTAATCGTATTAAGAATAGATTGCTCGTAACTATCGCCAGTCGCTTCACTAGCCTGCGCGATAACCGGGCAAAGCATTAACAATAATCCAGCTAATATTCTCATAACACGGATAAAACCCTTTCATCGATTATTTTCCACACGCTACCAGTACGGTTAAAAACGAGCCGCTTCTTCACTCTGTCACTATAGCTGAGAGATTCGAATGATTGCTTGAAATCAATGATAGCTCGATTTTCATTCAGTGCACGAATTTCGATATCACTCACAACAATATTGATTTCGCCCGGCCGCATAATTCGCTGACGCCGATACTCAACCCAGTCGGCGTGAGTATCGAAATCCGGGCGATGCTCGGTAGAATAAAAACCAGTGTAGGTCGAAAAATCTTTATCGCTCCAGGCCTTTGCCCATTGTCTAATTTGGTTGAAAAACAAATTCTTGTCGGCTGACAACTCAGATCCCTGACTGCTTCTGACGACGGGCTCGAATGATTCAATTTGAGTCAGTGCAGCCAATTCGATATTGTGGCTGTATTTTGCCGGTTCACTGGATTCGCTCAGTGCCCGACGATAAGCTTCGCTGGCGATACCGGTATAAATACGACTCAGGTTTTGATATGCGGTGGCATAACTGTTATGCGTATTGATCGCTTCCACCAATAGTTTACTGGCGCCATCATAATCACCTTTTGCCAGATAAATCATCGCCAGATTATTTCGTGGTTCAGGTAGTTCCGGGTACTCTCGAATCATGTCCCGATACATCGCCGAAGCTTTACTGGTTTGGCCATCCATTTGCAAAGCATAGGCAGTTAGAAATTTGATATCCGCCTTTCGAGGCTGCTCTGCCAGTAAGGTCTCGCCCATTTCGCCAGCTGCTTTATAATCTCTCTGATCGACCAGTTGCTGTAAACTATCTATCGAAGTCGCGTTAGCAGCGAAACAAAAACCTAGAAAGATAATTGTGATTAAATGTCGCATCAGATTTATTAAAAAGTAAATTACCACCGAGTATAACAAATATATAAAAAGCTACAGGGCTGTTTTATATGATGACCGGGTAATCACCGCATAAATTCCAGAGGAATATTCATTGAAACTATACCTGGTCGACTCCAGTATTTTTATTTTTAAAGCCTGGTTTGCGCAGAAGACCGCAACGCTAAACCGCGCTGGTAAAGCCAACCATGCGTTCATCGGTTTTAGCGATTTCGTCTACCAGTTACTTACCGAGGTCGCACCGCAGAAGCTCGTTTTCGCCTACGATGACAGTCAGAAAAAATCAGCGCGTAAGTCAATTTACCCCGAGTACAAGGCAAATCGCAGCCCTGCACCAGCTGAACTCAAGCAACAGTTTGCCTGGTGCCGGCAATGGGTGGAGTGTCTGGGTATCAGCGGAGTTTCCAGTACTGCATGGGAAGCAGACGATTTAATCGGCTCGCTGGCTAGTCTCCATCGATCTGACGAGCTCGCCGTTGTTATACTCACCGCCGATAAAGACTTAACCCAGCTTATCCACGAGGGTGATTTATGGTGGTCGTTCTACGATAATAAAAAACTCGACTATGCTGCAATCCGCAAGAAGTTTGGCGTCTATCCAGCGCAAATTGCCGATCAATTAGCACTTATGGGGGACAAGGTAGACAATATTCCCGGCATCCCGAGAGTCGGGCAAAAGACGGCCGCAAATCTGTTACGTAAATTTGGTACTTTGCAGAATTTGCGTGACAATCTAGATCAGGTCAGCAAAATGAAATTCCGCTATGCCGGGCTGGTAGCGAAGTCTTTGATCGACAACGAATCGATTCTTGATATTTCGGCTCGCTTAACGCCGATTAATTGTCAGCTTCGAGAAGTAATAAAAATTCCGATCGAGCGAAGCACTATCCAGCATGATAGCCTGCTCCAGATGATGGACGACCAGTCTATGGACAGCCCTAGAAGATTAAAATGGGAAAGCTACCTGAATCGTGTCTAAAATTATACTCTTCAATAAACCGTTTCAGGTCTTAAGTCAGTTTTCGCCATCGGCTGACAAAAGAACACTGGCTGATTTCATCGATATACCCAAAGTTTATCCCGCAGGTCGGCTGGATTACGATAGCGAAGGCCTGATGGTTTTAACCGACGACGGCAAGCTACAGGCGCGCATTTCTCATCCGCAACACAAGCAGAGCAAGGTGTATCTGGCGCAGGTCGAGAACCTGCTGTCACGCAGTTCGTTGATGGCGTTGAGGCGAGGGGTAGCGCTCAAAGACGGAAAAACTGCTCCCGCAAAAGTACGTATCGTCGATCAACCCGACTGGTTATGGCCGCGCAATCCACCCATCCGCGAGCGGCGCGAGATACCCACCCAATGGCTGGAAATAGAAATCACCGAAGGCCGTAACCGCCAGGTGAGACGCATGACTGCCGCGGTCGGTCATCCGACACTACGACTGATCCGTATTCGTGTCGCCGACTGGTCGCTAGACGGCCTGCCACCGGGCAGCTGGCAGCTATTATGAATTTTAGCCACTGGCAATCGATCACCCGGCTGATTGACGAAAAAACCGGTCATCGGCCGCAGGGCTTTCATAGCACTGCCCTGTCCGGCGGCGATATCAGTCGAGCCTGGCGATTGAGCGATGGACAGAAGACTTACTTTGTTAAGACTAATCACCGGGATCGCCTTTCGATGTTTGAAGCCGAGCAAATTGGTCTGGAAGAAATAAAGCGCAGCCAGACTATTCGTGTGCCGGAAGTCTACGGCTGTGACATAGAGGGCGATCAATCATTTATTTTGATGGAATATATTGAACTCGGCGGCGATATTCAGCCTGAACTACTAGCTCAACATTTAGCGGCCATGCACCTTGTTACTCAACTTCAATTTGGTTTTTCCATAGATAATACTATCGGCAGTACCCCTCAAATTAACCAACTAACGCTAAACTGGGTTGAATTCTGGCAAAAGCACCGACTTGGCTTTCAACTTGATCTGGCGAAAAAAAACCAGCTGGATAAGGAAATGATAGACCGCGGAGAAAAATTAAGCGGTGTAGTCGGACATTTTTTTAGCGATTACCAACCCGCCGCCTCGTTATTGCACGGCGATCTCTGGCGCGGCAACCAGTCAGCCGAGAGACAGGGTAACCCGGTTATATTCGACCCCGCCTGTTATTACGGCGATCACGAGGCCGAGTTGGCAATGATGGAGTTATTCGGTCACCCCGGTCAGGATTTCTTCAGTATCTATGCCGAAATTTTCCCGCTCAACAATGGCTATGCAGTACGGCGGGATCTCTATAACCTTTACCATATTCTCAATCACGCCAATATGTTTGGTGCAGGCTATTCATCCTCTGCCCGGCGGCTAATCGACAAATTGCTGGCTCAGGCCTGACGTTTTCGCCGTCTACCGGCTTTAGGCCGCGAGGCGACGCTATGCTCTCCGCGAGCCTGTGCTTTTGCACCGTCGGTGACTTCACCTAGTACACGAACCACGTCGTCGAGTGTCGGCGCACTCCCTGCGGGCGTCGAATCCAGTGCCTGCCGCATCGCAGCGACATGTTCAGGCGAGGTGCCACAACAACCGCCGATAATTCGTGCGCCGGCATCCCGCGCCATCACGGCGTAATTTGCCATGATCTCCGGGGTACCGTTGTAGACGATTTCACCTTCGACGAATTCAGGAATGCCACAATTGGCTTTAGCAACAATAACCGGTTCGGAGCCTGCTGCACTACTCGATTTCATATTCAGTATTGCCGCGACGACTTCTGATGCGCCAACGCCGCAGTTAGTGCCGCAGGCATGTGCACGATGTTCCAGGCTTTCATTAATATTCATTAAGTCGGCAGCACCGACCCCCATCATGGTTCGACCATTGGTATCGAAACTCATAGTGAAAACAATCGGCAAGCCGGCTTCACTCGCACCTTTTACTGCCAGTTCAACCTCTTCGCGCGAAGACATGGTTTCGATCCATATCACATCGGCACCGCCCTGTTTCAGGGCTATCGCCTGCTCGGCAAACGCTGCCACCGCATCTTCGGCCTGCATATCACCAAGTGGCGCGAGAATTTCTCCGGTCGGGCCAATCGAGCCGGCAACGATAACATCCCGGTTGGCAGCCTCTATTTCTTCTCTTAGCAGGGTTGCCGCAGCAATATTCAATTCAGCCACCCGGTTTTCAGCCTTATGTAATTTCAACCGAAATCGAGTGCCGCCGAAAGTATTCGTTAGTACCAGGTCCGAGCCCGCATCGATAAAACTTCGATAATGCGCTTTAATTTTCTCAGGCTCATCAACATTCCACAATTCCGGCGCATCCCCGCTTTGCAGGCCGAGCGCAAACAGATTAGTGCCAGTCGCGCCATCTGCGAGGAGAATTTGTTTGTCGTTGAGTAATTGTTCGAATCGATTTTTCACGGGAAAGTTGTCAACAAATAGAAACGGGACTATTATATTAGCATTAAATATGAAAACATAAATATATCTTTATGCATAATCTCGACACCTTGCTCGTCGGCCTGAGAGCTGCCGGAGAACACACGCGATTACGCATCCTGGCGCTATGTGCACGTGGTGAATTAAGCGTGTCGGAACTCACGCAGATACTCGGACAAAGCCAACCCCGCGTTTCACGCCATTTAAAATTATTGGTCGAAGCCGGTTTACTGGAACGTCTACCAGAGGGTAAACAGGTTTATTTCCGCTTATCGGACTTAACCGCAGCCTCGGAAATCGCTCACGCTCTGGTCTCTTTAATACCAGATACCGACGCCGCTTTAAATCGCGATTATTCCCGGCTGCAGCAGGTACGCGACGCTCGCTCGCAAAATGCCCAGGACTATTTTCAGCAAGTCGCCAAAAGCTGGGATAGCGTTCGCGCCATGCATGTTAGCCAGGAAAAACTGGAAAACACCCTGTTCGACGTCGTCGGCCGAAATTTCAACGGTGATTTACTCGATATCGGCACCGGTACCGGCCGAATCCTCCAAATTTTTGCCGATAAAGTTTCCAGAGGCGTCGGCGTTGATATGAGTAGCGGCATGCTTGCTGTCGCACGCAGTAATCTGGAGAGTAACGATTTTAAACATATCCATGTCAGGAAAGGCGATATGTATCAGCTGCCAGTCGAAAATGATAGTTTTGATCTGGCTATTTTACATATGGTTTTACACTACAGCGATAATCCGTCCGAGGTGATTTATGAGGCCAGCCGGGTTTTAAGAGCCAATGGCCGGTTAATCGTGGTCGACTTTGCTGCTCACGCGGAAGAATATCTCCGCACAGATTACCAGCATCACCGCCTCGGATTTGCCGACTCGGAAATTTATAAATACTTCGAAAACGCCGGTATGTCTGCCCCGTTAGAAGCACGCCAATTGGTGGGCGAACCACTGACGGTTAAATTCTGGCTAGCCGAAAAATCCAATAAGCTGGTGCATTTAACCGGTCACAGCAAGACTGCTAACGCTTAAAGCGAGCACTGCGAATGCCATCTAAAAAATCATCGGACAAGCTGGACATCATAGTCGCGCAAGCCAGGAACGCATCAGAAAGCCGGGAAAAAGGCTATCGTGCCAGGGCACTAAAAATCTACCCCTGGATTTGCGGCCGCTGCTCACGCGAATTTAACCGGACTAATCTGCAGGAACTAACCGTCCATCACCGCGATCACAATCACGATAATAATCCGCAAGATGGGAGCAACTGGGAACTACTATGCGTCTATTGTCACGACAATGAGCACTCACGCTATACCGATGCAGGCTACGGTGACGCCGGGCTTGAATCATCAGCAGAAGCCGCGACGCATAACCCGTTTGCCGAACTCGCCAATATGCTGAAGGACAAAAAATAAAATATAACCTGAATTATATTCTATAGTTATTGAACAAATTATCGTGGTATTCGATAAATGACTATTTATAGTTGGGGTTATTAGTGTTTGAAGTTAATGCTATATTATTTCTTTTGCTGGTCGAAGGGTTTGTTATTTTACTGCTTACTCTGGCGCTCATTTATGTTTTAAAAGTACGCCTGCAAAACCATAACAAAAAAGCGGTCGCCCAACTCGTATCGCAAGTCAAAAGACAGTCGAATCTCAGATTACAGGAAACCGGGTCATTTCTTCAGGAAGTCTACCGGCTCAATGATGAAGAGCTGGATAACGCGGTGAAGGAAATTGATCGTCAGGAAAAATTGTTTTATGGGAAAATTATCAGCCTGTTTCTTTATTCCGATTCGAAACAAATTACAGCATTGGATGCATCGATTGCAGAATTGATCAGTACCTACAAAGCCCTGAAACCTGCTCCTGTTACCAGGGAAAACAGCGAGGAACTGGATGCCGCGCTAAAAGAGCTGGAAACATTACGAGCCGACAAGGAAAAATTGCAGAAGAAATTCGATGAAACCTCGAAAACTCTGGACGGTATGGTGGACGAGTTCGGAAATATGTTTGGCGGGGGCTCAAATCACCAGCTCGATAAGGGGCTGGTAGTTGAGAAGATCGAGGTTAAAAAATAGCGGCGATACTTTCGAGCGTTTTGTTTTAAAACCGCCTTTCAACCGCATAATCAGCCAGGAACGTTAGCGCCTGTTTGTACTCACTTTCGGGCAGGGATCTTATGGCGGCTTTGGCTTTTCCAGCCTCAGCCTGCGCCTGCTGGAAGGTGTAATCGAGAGCACCGGTTTGTTTGATGATCGCAGTTATTTCATCGATATGATCGAGTCCACCCTGTTTGATTGCATTACGGACCAACTCTGACTGTTCGGGGTCGGCTTTTTGTATCGCGTAGATCAAAGGTAAGGTCGGCTTACCCTCCGCCAGGTCATCACCCACATTCTTACCCAGCTCTTCACTATCTGCACTGTAATCAAGCGCATCGTCCACCAGTTGAAACGCGGTGCCGAGATGCTTACCGAAATTAGCCATGGCGGCTTCTGTTTCGGCATCACTATTGCCGAGGATAGCGCCGATTTGGGTCGCCGCTTCGAACAGGCAGGCGGTCTTGCCGTAAATCACTTCGTAGTATTTTTCTTCGCTGGTATTCGGGTCGTTGACATTGAGTAGCTGTAATACTTCGCCCTGCGCTATGGTATTGGTGGCATCGGATAACAACGACATAATATGCATAGATTCTGCGCGAACCATCATTTGAAACGCCCGCGAATAAAGATAATCTCCAACTAGTACAGCAGCTTCGTTACCCCAGATTTGGCTCGCTGACTCCTGGCCACGACGCATTTCAGAATCGTCGACGACATCGTCGTGTAACAACGTCGCGGTATGAATAAACTCGATTACCGCCGCGAGTAATGCATCATTCTCGCCCCGATAGCCACAGCTCCTCGCAACGAGGAGTACCAGCATCGGACGCAGACGTTTGCCACCGCTGAGTATAATGTGCTGACTCAATTGGTTGATGAGGACGACATGAGAAGCCAGGTTATCGGTAATCACCTGATTAACGCGCTGCATATCATTTGCAACCAGAGCCTTCAGGTCTTCCAGGGTAAAACGGGGTTCGTCGAGTGCTGCTTCGCTCATTTGGTAAAACGGGGTGAATTAATTTGCCATAGTGTATCGCAAGAACGGCAATTTTCGATGGCTTTCGGGCTATATTTTTATAGCCCGATATTCACCATTCTATTAAGCAATCGAGCGATAGTAGTTAATCAGGATTTCTGCAACTTCGGGGCGAGAAAATTCCTTGGGCGGAGCGATACCATTACCGAGCATTTCTCTCACCTTAGTGCCCGAAAGCAATACAAAGTCTTCTTTAGTATGATCCGGCGCTTCATTCATCATCACCACGCGATTGAGCTTTTTCGACCAGGCGGTATGATCGGCGCGGAAAATTTCGATTTGCATGGCACCTTCAGGAACTTCGTCATCAAATATAGTTTGCGCGTCGAATGCACCGTAATAATCGCCGACACCGGCATGGTCGCGGCCAATAATAAAATGCGAGGCACCCATATTCTGGCGAAAATAGGCGTGTAGCACGGCTTCACGCGGCCCGGCATAAAGCATGTCGAAACCGTAACCGGTAACCATGGCAGAGTTCTCGGGGAAGTAGTGTTTGACCATGGTACGAATCGCATCGTCACGAACGTCGGCAGGAATATCACCCGGCTTTAGCTTACCGAGCAGCATGTGGATGACCAGTCCGTCACAATTCAACCGATCCATTGCTATGTGGCAAAGTTCCTCATGCGCGAGGTGCATCGGATTACGGGTCTGGAAGGCAACCACTCGCTGCCAGCCGCGCTGTTCGATTTCTTCACGAATCTGTACTGCGGTGCGGAAGGTAGCGGCAAACTCAGTTTCGAAGTAGCTAAAGTTTAGTACCTGAATTGGCCCGCTAATCGCGATTCTGCCCTGAGAGTTAAAAGCAGCCACACCGGGATGTTCGGGGTCGTTAGTGGCATAAACCTTTTCAGTCATCAACGCCATTTGTTCGTCGTTGACGGTTTCGATGGCTTCGATTTGCTGGATAGCGACAACTGGATTACCGTCAACATTAGGGTCGCGCAATGCGATGCGCCGGGCATCGCCAATCGCTTCGACCGATTCAACCAGGTTTATGATCGGTACTGGAAAAAACTGTCCCGAAGTCATTGTCATCGATTCCGACACAGCAAGCGCATCGGCCAGATTCATATAGCCGGTTAACGGATTGAAATAGCCGCCACCGAGCATAACTGCATTTGCCGCCGTGGCGGAGCTAACCAGCAACGAGGGCAAGTTTCCAGCCTCGGAAATCAAGGCATTGCGATCGTTCTCATCGTAGACAAATAAAGGGTTCAGGGCGTCGGAGCCGACTGGATTTATCATCATAACTTTCACCGGTTAATAAGCGCCCGACTTTAGCCCGAGCCTTTTGAGAACGCAATTCGTTCTACCTATACGAATATAGAACCTGTTTATCCACAATTAGCCAATACGTCATGCAATTGCCAGAGATGTTGCATAAATCCTGCGCCCATTCGCTCCCGGCCTGAATATTCCGTGATTTTATAGATTTTTAGCCCGTATTTTTCAGCCAGATTCCGACCTATCTTAGAAACACTGGTTTCGTTACTGAGTAGGCATTTCGCCGCCCCGGAGGCTAAACGTTGCTCAACCAGACTTAATGCCTGAATTCCGCCGTGCTGATCGTGCTCGTCGTTAATAGTCGCGACAGATTGAATATCGAAACTCGTTTCCAGGTGATGGAGAAAATCATGATCAACCAGATAACGCGGTTTACCATCGGCGATTAGCTCACGAGTCGACCGCTCCCATTCGTTGACAGCCTGCTTTAAATCCTGCTGATTGCGTTTAAAAACAGCCTCATGCTGTGGCTCAAGCTTACTCAAAACTGCAGTGATTTGATCGATTACACGGCCAAGCAATGCCGGTGAGTACCAGATATGACCATCCTGACCCGATAGACCCAGGGCAGGTAACAACTCCAGTTGTACGGTCGAGTCTCCAAGCAGATCGGGTAACTGTCGAAACCCGCTTTCGAACCTGCGGTCGATCCAGATGATCAGATCGGCGCGTTTGAGCATTCGAAAATGCGAAGGCCTGAAAGCAAAATGGTGAGCCGAGCCCTGATCCTTAATCAATAGTTCAGGTTCGCCAACACCCTGCATGATCGCCGCCGTAACACTCTGTAATGGCAGTATCGAGGTGACAATATTAACCTTAGCCTGAACCGGGAAAGCAAACAGGCATACCAAAATGAAAAAGAAGCGCATACGTGAAAGGTAGCAATTAAATAAGTTACGTTATAATATAACATTATGCCATCAAATAAAACCACACAATGCCTGGCCTTTGAGCATCATGACCATCAGCGTTGCCAGAGCCGGCTTCTATCGGCCGCAAAACAATTATGTCATTCGCAAAATATCCGCCTTACCGAAAGACGCGAGCAGGTGTTACAGATTCTATTGCAATCCCACCAGCCAATGGGTGCCTATGAAATCCTGGGCCAGTTAAATCAGAACCCGGACGTGAGTATGGTCGCACCGCCCATTGTCTACAGGGCGCTGGAGTTTCTACTCTCGGTCGGCCTGGTTCACCGTATCGAGTGCAAGAATGCTTTTATCGGTTGTGCACATCCGGGGCATGCGAGCGCGGCGCAGTTTTTAATTTGCAAAGGCTGTGAAAAGGTCGCCGAGCTCGATAACCCGACTACTTCGCTGCAGCAGGAAGCCAGCCAGGTCGGCTTTATGATCGATCATTCGGTAGTCGAAATTACCGGACTTTGCGCAGAGTGTCAGGCCGATGGCTGAACTGCTACTCAAGGCCAGCGATATCAGTTATGCGGGTAATTCAGGCAATATTCTCGATTCGGTTAGTTTCGAGCTTTATCGCGGCCAGATAACCACCATCATCGGCCCCAACGGGGCCGGCAAGTCGACCCTCACCAATATCGTCAACGGCCTGCTGCAACCACAGTCCGGCACCATCGAACGCATGTCGCACTTGCGCATTGGCTACCTGCCACAAAAGGTTTACGTGAATACCCTGATGCCGCTATGCGTCGAACGCCTGTTACAACTGACGCGCAGGGTATCTGAAACAGAGGTCGACCTGGCACTGGCACAAACCGAAGTTACCTATCTGAAACACCGGCAGGTGCAGTCGCTGTCCGAGGGTGAACTAAAGCGTGTATTACTGGCGCGAACCACGCTGGGGAACCCCGATCTGATCGTACTCGATGAGCCCACCGCCGGCGTCGATGTCACCGGTGAAGTAAAAATGTACGAACTTATCGGAGAATTTCGTAGTCGCCTGCAATGTGCAGTGCTAATGGTCTCGCATGACTTACACCTGGTGATGTCGAAAACAGATCAGGTACTATGCCTGAACCGACATCTTTGCTGCTCCGGTCTACCTGAATCGGTGAGCCAGCATCCCGAGTATCTAGCACTATTCGGCGATCAGGCTGCCGCATCACTGGCCATATATACCCACCAGCACGACCACGTACACGATGTCGCCGGGCATCATCATGACTAAATAATATGGCTGAATTACTCAACGACTTTGTAATTCGTAGCGTCATCGCCGGATTATTAATGATCAGCATCGCCGCGCCGATGGGCTGCCTCATGGTCTGGCAACGCCTGGCTTTTCTCAGCGACACCCTCGGACATGCTGCCGTGCTCGGCGTTGGTGTGGGGATATGGCTGCAAATGCATCCGATGATCGGTGTGCTAATCATAATCCTGGTTATTGTTATTTCGCTCAGCCGGGTCAGCAGTTTCAACAACGCCCTGTCCGAAACAGCGCTCGCCATCACCTCGCATACCGGCCTGGCCGCGGGCCTGATACTGCTCGGTACCATGCCCGGACAACGCGTAAACCTGGAATCAATCCTGTTTGGCGACCTGCTCGCGACCACCAAAACCGATCTCATCCTGATAGCCATCACCGTAATCGTATTGTTATTCCTGCTGGCCCAGCACTGGCGATCTTTCGTTGCCGTATCCGTGAGTCGGGAAATCGCCCAGGCCGAAGGTATCGAAGTACGCAAGGTACAGTTTTTAATGTACCTGATGATTGCGCTGCTGGTCGCAGTGATGATGAAGGTAATGGGCGTTTTACTGATTGCTGCCGTGCTGGTGATTCCAACCAGTAGCGCGCGGCTGGTGAGCCGGAGTCCAGAACAAATGGTGCTGATCAGCGCCCTTTTTGGCGCCATGTCGCTAGGTGGCGGCATGCTTAGTTCTTTTCATTTTGACTGGCAGACCGGGCCGGCGATTGTTTTATCGGCTAGTTGTTTGCTTTTGGTTACTTTGGTCTTGAAGAGATTGAGTAAAGGCCGGCACTAACGGGTAATATCCGCCACAGCTATAAATTGAAATGTTGGGAAATGTTGGGATTCGTTTCTTATCCCTACCTGCCGAGCTTCCCTCTTCTAATCCAGCGCCAGGCTCATTCCACAGCCGCCAGACTGGATTCCAGACGATTGCGCAACTCCCGCTCGTCTGCTGGTATGTTTGTGACCTGCAGTGGCTGACCATCCTGCTTCAGGAACACCGCCTGACCATTAGCCAGCTGATAGCGATTGGCAAACGTGCGCCCCTGCGGAGTTCCTAAATCGGCCACCACAAAATCAAGCCGCGACTCGTAATCGTTCTTGACCTGACGCAGGCGATTAAGTGCGTCTCCGCCGGTAGGCGAAAAGTTCTCATAGGCCAGAACCAGAACCGGCTTGCCCTGGCCAATGACAGAAAGATCGGCGCTCATGGGTTTTCCGATACCCATTGTCAAAAAATAGCCCAATGCAACCAGGACCACCAGGGATACGGCGGTCACCGCAATTTTTTTAACCATCGTCGTGCAGTCTCCCACGTTAAATGCGGCTGGCCAAACATCAGCAACCACCGCCAGCCAGCGTATTTTGACACCAGATTTACCACAATATGCCACGATTAGAGTAAGGAAATCCGCCGACAATAGAAAGGTTAACCAGTGTTTGATATATAATCAGCCGTCAGGGTTTAATATAAGGAGATCTCAAATTGAAAAAGGCATTATTCGCAATTCTCATAAGCTACGGCACATTAGCTTTTAGTTCAGAAATATTAGTATCTACAGAAGTTCATCAGAAAGCGACTACGTTTAAAAATATAGATTTGGCATCAAACCATTTTAAATGCGATGGTAGGCAATACTGTAGTCAAATGACTTCCAGGGCAGAGGCTGAGTTTTTTAATGAAAATTGTCCTGATACAAAAATGGATGGTGATCGGGATGGGGTTCCTTGTGAGAATGATTCCAGGTTTTGATTTAGGAACGGGCTTTGAGAACTTAAAGTGATCGCAAGGGGAAAGGTTTTAAATTGAAAATTATGGGAAATAGACTAGGGCTTATGTTTGGAAGG
>JAOUJX010000283.1 GCA_029882955.1 Gammaproteobacteria bacterium | reverse complement strand
TGCAGATCTCCGAAGTCGATGAGCTGTTTACGGTGACCCTGGTATTGCCGGTCAATCTGGGAGAGGATGAAAAATGAAAGTCTTAATCGTGGATGATGAAAAACCGGCGCGCGACCGATTAACGCGTATGGTCGAAAAACTGCCCGGATACCAGATAGTCGGCTATGCCTCTAATGGGAATGAAGCGCTGCAACTGGCGGAGTCGAGTGCTGCCGATATCGTGCTGATGGACATTCGCATGCCGGGTCTCGATGGCATCCAGGCGGCTCGACATTTATCAGGCCTGGCACAGCCGCCTGCGGTCATTTTCACCACGGCCTACGCCGACCATGCACTCGAGGCCTTCGAAACTCATGCGGTCGATTACCTGCTGAAGCCGGTCAAACAGGATCGCCTGCAACAATCGCTTGAGGCGGCTAGAAAACCAACACGGGCTCAGGTTGAGGAAAATACTGAAGTACTCGCGTCGATCGAACCGCGTCGCCATATTTGCGCGCGCGTCCGTGGTAATCTGGTACTGGTGAATATCGAGAATATTTACTATTTTCATGCGGAACAGAAATACGTCACCGTGCGCCATAAAGAAGGTGAATTATTGATTGAGGATGCCCTCAAGAGCCTGGAAACAGAATTTGCTGAAAAATTTGTGCGCATTCATCGCAATGCCTTGATCAATCTCAAGTATATCGCCGGTATGGTTACGCATAATGATAGCCAGCATGTCAGCGTCAAGGAGATTGACGATACGCTCGAAATCAGTCGCAGACATCTGGCGGCTATACGAAAGATTATAAAGAATTTATAATTTCCACGGTTCCATCGATAATCATCAAGCTATCCACTGAGAATTATGCAAACAAAATTGACCGAATTACGTATTGCCACGCGCAGTAGTCCCCTCGCCTTATGGCAGGCCGAAGAGGTTTCCCGGTTGCTGGGTGAGTTATACCCGCAGCTGACTATATCGTTGGTGCAAATGAAAACGAGGGGTGACAAGTTGCTCGATGCGCCGCTGGCAAAAGTCGGCGGAAAGGGGCTGTTTGTCAAGGAGCTGGAAACCGGGATGCTCGAAGGTAGAGCCGACATTGCCGTGCATTCGATGAAGGATGTGCCGGTGAATTTCCCCGAGGGTCTGGAACTGGGGTTGATCATGGAGCGCGAAGACCCGCGCGATGCGTTTGTCTCTAACCAGTATAATTCTCTCGCCGAAATGCCTCCCGGCACTTTGGTCGGTACCTCCAGCCTGCGTCGCCAGACTCAGATCAAGGAGCGTTATCCGCACCTTAAGATCGACTGGTTGCGCGGTAATGTCAATACGCGTCTGCGCAAACTCGACGAAGGCCAGTACGATGCCATTATTCTCGCCAGTGCGGGTCTCATCAGGCTCGGCTTCAACGAGCGAATCCGGGCGGCGATTGAACCTGAAGAATGTTTACCTGCAATCGGTCAGGGCGTTCTCGGCATCGAAATTCGTAGCGATGATGAAGCCGTGCGTCAATTGCTGGAGCCATTGAGTCATGCGGCTACCACAACGCTGGTTAGCGCCGAACGCGCGATGAACAAAACCCTGAATGGCGGCTGTCAGGTGCCTATAGCCGGTCATGCTATTTTCGAAGGCGATCAGGTTTATCTACGCGGGCTGGTCGGCGAGCCCGATGGCAGTCGTATCCTGCGGGCTGAAATCAGGGGAGACGCTGATTCTGCCGAAGACCTCGGTATCGCGTTGGCGAAGGATTTGATCGCGCAGGGCGCTGATAGCATTCTTGCCAGTATCGAGCAGTAATGAACAATTCGCCCCAGTCTGTTCTGCGCGGGCAATGTATCCTGAATACCCGGCCCGCGCACCAGCAGGCAGAGTTGAACCGGCTGATGACCGCACAGGGTGCTAGTGTCCTGGCGTTTCCGACGATTGAAATTAGCCGCGCCACGGCGACCGGGTTTCACCAGAACCTGGCCAGTCACCTGAACGACTATCAAATCGCCATATTCGTTAGCCGTAATGCGGTCGATGGCGCGTTTGCATTTCTTGGCTCGAAGCCGTTGCCTGCGCATCTCAAACTGGCGGTTATTGGTGAAGGTACTTATCAGGCACTGGCACAGCGAGTCGAAGGCCTGGATCGACGTCTGATTCGAAGTGAACCTTATAATAGCGAAGGTTTACTCGATGCCGGTGAATTGCAGCAGGTAGATGGGCAGAATATTCTGATCTTCCGTGGCCAACAGGGGCGAACTCTATTAACCGAGCAATTGCAGGCGCGGGGTGCGAGCGTTGATCATTGCGAAGTATACCGGCGCAATTTGCCTGATTACGATGACCATGAATTTGCTCGACTGAGCGAAAAACAGGCTCCCACTCTGGTGCTGTTAACCAGCACTGAGGGGATGCATAATCTGCTGGCATTAGTCGATGAAGCCTGGCGATCACAATTGTTACACACTCCCTGGTTGTTGATCAGCGAAAGAATGCGTGAATCGGCTATCAAACTGGGACATAATGCTGGAGTAATCATTGCCCGGAAGGCGAGTGATGCGGGAATACACCAGTCCATTTGTGAATGGGCAGAGCGGACTTAAATCGAATTTATGAGCGATAAACCAGAACAGCAATCCGATGAATCGGATGACAGTAAAGAGATTGTTGCTGAAGAGGCTGCTATCGAGGTAGTGGAAGAAGCGGTCGAGGAAAAGCCTGCTGAAAAGCCACCGGAAACATCACTCAAACCCCGTCGCGGATTCCCCTGGTTTGGTGTTTTCAATTTTCTATTAATTCTTATGCTGACTGCCGCTGCGGGCTACTACTGGCAGCTACAACAGAAAACCGAAGCCGGGAAACAGGCTGCGTTTCTGGCGCTCAAGCAAGAGATAGCGAGCAAGGCTGAAAGCAGTCAGATTCAATCTGGCCTAAGGCCTTTACAGTCGGGTATGGATGAGATTGCCCGGCGTATAGAAGCGTTGCAGCAACACCAGAAAGACCTGCAGGCCTCGAGCGAAAAGCTTTACGAATTATTTGGTCGAGATGAAAGTGGCTGGCAGCTTGCCGAAGTTGAATACCTCATGCGTATCGCCCAGCACAAACTTATATTGGAAAACGATTTTGAAGGAGCGGCTATTACCCTGCAGGCCGCCAGTGATCTTATCGCCTCTACCGGCGACCTCGGATTGCTGCCGGTACGCGTTAAGATTAGCGATGAAATAGCCGAGCTGAAGACACGCAAGAGGGCCGACCTGGTAGGCATGACCTTAAAACTATCCCAGCTTGCCCAGCAAATTCGAGTACTCAAACCCGGCTTCCAGCCACGGATTGAAGAGTCCTCTGAATCGGTAGCGGAAACTGAACAGGAAGCTAGTATCGAACAGCAGGTGAAAACATTTTTTAGTTCTCTGATCAGTGTAAAGCGCGATACGGCGATGTCGCCGACGCAAACCGAGGCGCTGATCATTGATGTCGGCCAGACCCTCGAAGACAACTTGAAACTCACGCGATGGTCTGTGCTGGAACGCGATGCCTTTCAATATAGTCGCCTGATGAAAGAAAACGTCGAATTATTCCAGCAGTATTACAACCTCGACGACGCCGCTAATCACGATTTTTACAGCCAGCTACAGGATTTACAGAAGGCTGAAATCAAACCCGAAAAACCCGATATTAACGGTTCGCTCGAAATGCTAAAGAGAGTTATCAGTAAGCGCGACGAAGCTGAAAAAGTCATCAGCGAGGACGCCGACAATGTTTAAGTGGGTAATGTGGTTTCTGCTACTGGTTGTCGTTGTACTCGGCGCGGTATTACTGGTTAAGGACGATCCGGGATTTGTCCTGATAAAATACGCCGACTTCTCAGTCGAAACCAGCCTTGCTTTTGGTATTGTGGCGATGATAGTCGCGATGGTGTTTATTCATTTTGCGCTCAAGTTGCTACGCAGTCTCTGGCGTCTACCCGATTCGATGAAACGGCATTCGGAGAGTCGGCGTTTCGATAAGAGTCGTAAGCTTTTGAATCAGGGCCTGATCGACCTTGCCGAAGGTAAATTTGACCAGGCGGAAACCAATTTAATCAAACTGGTCGATTATAGCGAGAGCCCGCTGCTACATTATCTGGCCGCGGCTCGTGCTGCGCAGTTACAGGGTAAGCACGATGAGCGCGATAGCTACTTAAAAGCTGCACATGAAGCCAAACCCGAAGCCGAGATAGCCATCGGTGTTACCCAGGCCGAATTACAACTGGCGCATCAGCAAACCGAGCAGGCACTGGCGACTCTGAAACACTTGCGCATGATTGCGCCAAGACACGATTACATAATGATGCTATTGGCGCGGGCCTATTTTGAGCTGGAAGACTGGGGACCACTGGTTGAACTGTTACCCGAGATCCGTAAGAAAAAGTTGAACTCGGAAAAGCGCCTGAAGCTCATGGAAAGTAAAGCCTATAGAGGCATGCTCGATTCAATAGCGCTAACCGGCGACGGCAAGGCACTGGAAAAAGCCTGGTACGGGATACCGAGATCAAGCCAGGCTGACCCCGAACTGCTGCTGCATTACATCGGCCTGATGAATCAGTTTGATATCAAAATAGAAAGCGCCGAAGCGTTAATTGTGAAATCACTCGAACGGCAATGGGACGACCGTGTGATCGAAGTCTACGGTAAATTCAATGCCGCTGATGCTAATGAACAGTTGAAGCAGGCAGAAACCTGGCTGAGTGATTATAGTCAAGACGAAAACCTGTTACTGGCACTGGGTCGCATCTGTATTCGGGCCCGCCTGTGGGGTAAAGCACAGGGGTATCTGGAAGCCAGCATAGGTAGTAATCCCACGCCGGCCTGCTGCCTGGCGTTGGCAGAACTATTCGGTCAGCATTTGCATGAGAAAGACAAGGCCACAAAGTACTATCAGTTGGGATTGGAACTCAGTCTAAAAAATGGTTAGGTTCGACGCCAAAGCGGCAGCTGGTTGATCAGCAGCAAGCCGACCAGGAGGTATTCTTCATTTTGCGGCAATCGATTTTTGTTTACCGCGATCAAATAAAGAGGTTAGTATCCGCCTGAAATTAAACCGAGGCGGAGTCATGTCAGATCACTACCAGGGTAATTGCCACTGCGGTGCAATCAAGTTTTCCTACGATGGTGAAACCATCGATAAAGCCATCCGCTGTACCTGTTCTATCTGCGCCCGCAAGGGTGCGATGATGAGCAGCGAAGCGATACCCCAGGAAAATCTCAAAGTCGAAGTCGAAGGCGATAATCTCGGCCTTTATCAGTTCGATAGCAAAGTCGCCAAACACTATTTCTGCAAGACCTGCGGCATTTACACGCATAACGAGATGTTACGTATTCCGGGGCATATGCGGGTTAACGTTGGCTGTATCGATGGGTTGGAAACCGATGGATTAGAGGTGATGGTTTTTGATGGCAAGAACCTTTTATAACTATCTTAGAGAGGATGGCTTATCGAAAATCATGGGCCAACATTTTCAATGTTAAGGACTAAGCCGCGACAATAGCAGGAATATTCGATGTTGACGTCGGCTCTTGCCAGCGCGATATCGAGTAACGGTCTGATCAATTGCGCCTCGTCTGCCCGATTCAGTTTTGTCAGGCATTCGTGCAGGCCGTGCAGGCTCCAGACGTTGCCGGGGTGCTGGCAGGCACGCGCCATC
>JAOUJX010000282.1 GCA_029882955.1 Gammaproteobacteria bacterium | reverse complement strand
CGGAGATCGCGTATAAAGCTGACTACTTCGGGATTTTCCGCCATCGGATCAACACCCGGTAGCTCAATATTGATATTGATACCGGTGACATGCGCCCGGGGTGAAATCAACCGATTCACCAGCGCCGGCTCAGAAATGGCAATGTCACGAATTCTAAAAAGGTCTTCCGCGCTAAGCTCAGCGGGATCCAGTGCCAGATCTTCTACTAGAAGATCATCCTCGACAGCCGAAGTATGTTGATAGTTAGTGACCGACTCGACCCGAGTCGAGTGCGGAGTTTCCCAGGCTCTCTCGGTCAACCAGGCGACCGCTTCCAGCACCGGGCGCGTAAAAACTTCACCGTCCTTCGGTGCGAGTAAAATCAAAACATTATCGCTGCGCGAGTAGGTGTCCTGGATATTTTCAAAAGCCAGCAATTGCGGGTTATCTTCACCGAAGAACGCCCGGTAATCATTAGTAAAGGTCAGGTGTTGCGCTCCGGCGCCCATTGCCATCACCCATAACACGCTGAGTAATACAGTTAACCACTTAAAACGAATAATAATTTCTGCGTAGTTTTTAACCATTTTTTTTATTTTTTATCCTTGCTTTATTTTTTGCGAATTAATTGAAGATACTGAATCAACCCAGTACCACAGAGATAAAGCATATCCAGGTTCTGAGCCACCTTGGCTGCGTTTATGGCTCCTTCCATGGTCGCGACTATGGTCACCGCCACTGTATACGGGTCGATGTCATCCCTTACCTGATCATTATCGATAGCTCTACGAAAACCATCGGCAATCGATTGATGCCATTGATCGTAAATTTTAATTAAACGGCTACGAAAACCCTCATCGATAGGTGCCATCTCCTGGGCCAACGCTGTCAACGGGCAACCCAGCTCGATATCGGTCATGGAAAATGCATCACCGGAACGCTGTATCAGCTCAATAATGCCATCGATGGGATTTTCGAAATTTTGCAGTGGTTCAACAAAGCTCAGATGAATATGCTGTGAAATAACTTCATCTACGACCGCGTAGCCAAGCTCAATTTTATTAGGGAAGTGATGATAAAGCGCACCCTTGGTAACACCGGTACGCGCTAGAATATGGCTCAAACTCGCCGACTGGAACCCCTGACAGTGAATCTCCTTATAGGCAGCGAAAAGGATAATATCTCTGGTGTCTAACTCGTGGTCATCCAGCGGGCGCCACCAATAAACATCTTTGTCGGTTATGTCGTTCATTTCTATCCATACGTACCAGTCGGTATGTTTTATAATACCGATCGGTATGCATGTCAATGTAAAAATAATAATTCACGGCTATAAGCTTGCGTTATCCATGTTAGAACAATAAAGTAAAATGCAGGAGACCGACTTAATGAACAATAATTCAATACTAATTCTAAATGGTCCAGAACTGGGCGATTTAAATCTGGAGTCGATACGAGCATGCTGCTCGTCACGCAGTAAGCAACCAGATACTAATATTGACTTGCGCCAAACGGACGATGCAGAAGTCATGTTTCGCTGGATAACAAAAGACAGTGAGAATTTTGGCGCCTTAATTATTAATCCTGCTGGATACTCAGGCGCATCTTCTATTAGTTATGAGACCTACTGCTCGGCGATTGAGACCATAGCCCATTTGAAAAAACCAATTATAGAAGTCCACATTAGCAATATTTTCCATCCAGGTGACGAGACCACAAGACCACTACAGGTGCCGGAAGCGAACATCGGTTTTATTTGTGGTATGGGAGTACAAAGCTACCTACTGGCTATTAGTGCGATCGAGCGAAGGTTAACTTAATGAAAACATTTGTTATCAATGGCCCAAATCTGAATCTTCTCGGAACACGCGAACCCGAAATTTATGGCAGCGATACACTGGAAGACATCGCCAAACGCTGCCAGAAGTTGGGCAAGCAACATGGCATAGAGGTTGAGTTCAGACAATCCAACCATGAAGGAACCATCGTCGACTGGATTCAGGAAGCCATTAACAAGATTGATGCCATTATTCTCAATGCCGGCGCTTACACTCATACTTCGGTTGCAATCCATGACGCACTGAGAGCCTATTCCGGCTACAAGATAGAATTGCATATTTCGAACCCTCATCTGCGGGAAACTTTCCGGCATATCTCCTATGTTTCTCCGGCTTCAGATGCCGTTATCGCGGGTTTAGGAGTAAACGGGTACGAGCTGGCATTAGATATATTGCCCGACCTGCTGAATCCGAGGAAGTAAGCTCTAGATCGCCACCATTACCCGCACGGCGTCCAGCCTCAGCCGCGCATGACCCAGTGAAGTTTCAAAAGATTTTAACTGCTTACGGAAAAACTCGATTTCTTCGTCGCGGACGCTGGAGTTGATTTGCTGAAGCGCGGTTAAGCGATCGATCTCCTTACCCAGTACCTCCTGGCCACGAGCTCTGGCTGATTCGACCAGTCCACCCACCTGCTGTTCGGCGGCCGACTCAGCATTAGCCAGTAGGTCGCCAAGCTCGCTTTGTCGAGCCTTGACTATTTTTATCGAAGTATCTATGTCTACGCGTTGCATTAGCTGCTTGATAACCTGTCGATCCAGAATGTGACCGTGCTGTTTGCCCTGCTCGTCGAGAACAATGCCAACACTAGTATTTGGGAAATAGCGTTCCGCATGGAGGTCGGTGTTGTCGGCAAACTCCATTAAAAAATGGCAGTCGACTAGCAAACTTCCCGGTTTTACTCCGGAATATTTGACAGCTATCAATGCCGTATTACCGAATTCACTGCTGAGAATCAAGTCCATCGCGTTGCGCACGAATGGATGCTCCCAACTAAGGAAATGCAGATCTTCGTTGGCCAGTGCGACGCTACGCCGGTAGGTCACGGTCATACCGTCATCGGGCAGGCCCGGCATTTTGGTCAGCATATTATCGCCCGGCGTAATCACCCAACTGTCCGGCCCGCGAATTTCGCTATTAACACCGTAGCAGTCGTAGATTCGTTCCATAAATTTAAAAATATCGAGATCAAAATCGCGCTGGATGGCCTGGTCGGTTAATGCCTCGGCAATCTGCGGTCGACAGGAGTTGAACTCCAGCAACCGATCGCGCCCCTGCTGTAAGGCGTCATTTAACTTATCGTGTAAGTTTGTCGTTTGATCGATAAATTCATCGAGTGCCAGCGCAGGATCTTTGAGGTGAAGGCTGAGTTCCTTCTGCAGTTGCATAAATACCGAGTGACCCGCCGGACAGGTATGCCGAAAAGCATTCATGCCCTCGTCGTACCAACGAAACATAACCGACTGCGCGCTAGCCTTTATATAAGGCACATGAATATTGATCACCGCATTTTGACCGATGCGGTCGAGTCGTCCAATACGCTGCTCGAGTAGGTCAGGATTCAGGGGCAAATCGAATAACACGAGGTGATGCGAGAATTGAAAGTTACGCCCTTCACTACCAATCTCGGAACAAATTAGCACCTGCGCGCCGATTTCATGATCGGCAAAATCCGCCGCGCCTCGATCGCGCTCAACCAGGCTCATGCCCTCATGAAACACCGCAGCACGAATACCGTGATTAATTTTAATGCGTTCGACCAGACTCAGTGCAGTGGCCGCACTCGACGCAATTACTAATATTTTTCGATGTTTATTGTCGCGCAGAAATTCACCGAGCCAGTCAATACGCGGGTCGCTGTTAGCCCAGCTGGACTCCATACCCGGGATCTGTTCGGGTGACAATAATGACTGTAAATCAGTCGCCTTCGGTGAGTTTTCTGCCCAGGCCAGTTGCCACTGCTCACCCGCTTCGAGCGCATAAGCCTTAACCTCTCGCTCGGGGAAACCCTGCACCACATGACGCGTATTACGAAACAACACCCGCCCCGTGCCATGGCGGTCGAGCAGATGCTCTATGAGTTCCAGTTTTGCCGAAGCACGAATTTCGTCATCTTCACTCACCAGCTTTTCGAGGCTACTCTGATTATCCCCTTCGACCAGTGTTTGCTCCAGCATTTCCCACTGCTCGTCTTTTAATGGGCCTTCCTGCTGCAGGGATTCGACCAGATCAGCCAGCTCCCCATAACTCGACTCGTCCTGTAAAAAGCTATCGAGATCGGCGAATCGACTCGGATCTAATAGCCGCAGACGAGCAAAGTGACTTTCCTTCCCGAGCTGCTCAGGCGTGGCCGTTAACAACAGCAAACCCGGCGTCTTGCTGGCCAGCGACTCGACGACACTATATTCGGCACTCACCGATTCCGCTGACCAGGCCAGATGGTGCGCCTCATCGACTACCAATAAATCCCATTCACCCTGTAACGCCTGTTCACTACGCCGCGGGTGACTCATCAGAAACTGCAGGCTACAAATGATCAACTGCTCACTATGAAATGGGTTATCCCCATTGCCAAGATGACCTTCTTCGTCGGTCTCTTCGATGGCCGCGCAGCGGTCTTCATCGAACACGCTAAACATCAGATTAAAACGCCGCACCATTTCAACCAGCCACTGATGCACTAGCGACTCGGGCACCACGATGAGTACACGTCGCGCTCGTTCAAGTAGTAACTGCTGGTGCAGGATCAAACCCGCTTCAATGGTTTTTCCCAAGCCGACTTCGTCGGCGAGCAATACGCGGGGTGCAAAACGACGCGAGACTTCGTGGGCGATATAAACCTGATGCGCAATCAAGCTGGTGCGACAACCAGCCAGTCCATAGACCGAAGATTGCAGTAATGTATTGGAAATCTGGCGCGCTTTAGTTCGCAACGAAAACCACTTATTACGATCGATTTGACCGTTCAACAGACGCTCACCGGGACGGTTCAGCTGCAGATAATTATTCAGTTTACCTTCTGGAAGAGTAACAGGCTGTCCGGATTCGTCCTCACATTGATAGGCGATTAAACCATTCGATACCTTTAGACTGATAACTTGCATCAGTTCGTCGGACTGATTTTGAACCCAGTCACCCGGCTTAAATTGAACGCGCGTCAGCGGCGCATCCTGCCTGGCATAAGTTCGGATTTCTGCAGTTGCGGGAAAAATTATACTAACCGTACGATGCTCGATCTCGATCACCATACCCAGACCAAGCTGTAACTCGGCCGCGCTAATCCAGCGTTGGCCAATAGAAAATTCCTGCATTGTGGTTCCTACGGACTGTCTCATTTTGTGTCATCCCGATCCTGTAGACCGAACTTCCGCATTAGTCATGCCGCCAGACTATCGGGGCATTGATAAATGGGGCGAAATTATATCAAGCGAACGGATAATAAGTTTGATTAATTCTAGCTAAACATCGCTTGCAGTGCCGAGATTTCTTGTCGAAAATGCAGGCATGATTGATATCACCAAAAGCGGCTATTTTATTACGGGTTCCGACACCGACGTGGGCAAGACTTACATTGGTTGCGAGCTGATACGACAAATGCGACAGCTCGGCACAGCAATTGAAGTCCGCAAACCGGCCGAGTCGGGCTGTATCCCTGATGAAACCGGCCAACTGATAGCTGCCGATGCAACTAAGTTAAGCGCGGCTAATAACGATGCCGAATCAATGTCGCGAGTTGCCGCGAATCGATTCAAAGCCGCGCTGGCACCGCATAGAGCAGCCCGCCTCGAGGGCAGAAAGCTACTTATCGCAGACTTGATTGATGCCTGTTCGCGAGATGA
>JAOUJX010000281.1 GCA_029882955.1 Gammaproteobacteria bacterium | reverse complement strand
CTGGCAATACTCTCTTAACTCTGCCACAGAAACCAAGGCCCCGACAACCGGTTGGACAAAGGCGAGTATGACTTCATCCTGTTTTCTCGCCTGTCCAATGACCGCAGAATGCCTGACTTCTGGATGGGCATTCAACACCGCCTCTACTTCGGCCGGATAGACGTTAAATCCAGAGCGTATGATCAATTCCTTGCTACGCCCCATTATGGTGATATTGCCGTCGGTATCGAGGCTGGCTAAATCCTGAGTATTCAACCAGCCATCATCGGTCAAAACTTCTGCCGTTTGTTCCGGCTTGCGAAAATAACCCTTCATTACATTAGGACCTCGAATCCAGAGCTCCCCGATTTCATCACCAACGGCTTTGCTACCATCCGCCTTGACTAAACGAATTTCGATACCCGGTATTGCCCGCCCCGTTGTATCGCTTCGCTGCGGCTGGTCGATCCGTGTCTGCGAAATCGTCGGGCTTGCTTCGGTCATGCCATAACCATTATTCAGCGTCACAGCAAATATTTCCTCGGTAGCCCTTTTGGTTTCGACATCGAGAGGTGCGCCGCCGCAGGACATATATCGTAAATGGGTATTATGCTGTGTCTGACCCTTGCTTTTCACCCCTTCGATCAGCGCCGCAAACATCGCCGGGACACCCTGAAGCACCGTGATACGCTGCTTTACCAGGTGGTCGAGGCAGACCCCGGCGTTAAACCGGGAAACCAGAAAAAGGCTGCCCCCAGCGAACAGGGTTCCCATACAGGTCGACGCGAGGCCGAATACATGGGATATCGGTAGCACGGCATAGACCCTGTCGCTGCTCGACAAGCCCCTTATCGCACCCGACACACTGGCGATATAGGCAATATTATGATGCGTCAGCATCACCCCTTTCGCTTGCCCGGTAGTGCCGGAGGTGTATACCATGGCAAACACCTGCTCCTTACCACTGTCATACACCGGTTCTGGCTGCCTGTGGTCGTAATGATTAAACGCGATTCTGCCCAGGTAATGATGTTGTTCAAAACTGGCCGACCGCCGGGTCGCGTGCTGATGCGCTTCGGCTGAGCAATCCACGGTATAAATAACATAACGAGGTTCGCAGTCATTCATGATCTGGTCGATTTCGCGACTCGAAAGTCGCGCATTGACAATCGATATCCAGATATTCATTTCACTTGCGGCGAGCAATAACGCAATCAGTGCACGACAATTTTCACCGATCACAATGACGCGATCTCCGGGTTGTAGCTGCTGGTGCTTAAAATATTGCTGACAGGATTCGGTAGCCTCGGCTAGCTGCGCATAGGTCCAACTCCCTGCCGTTTCAACAACCGCAATTGCCTCAGGGGTCTTTTCGAACCACTCGCTGACGCGGTGACTCACCCTTTCCGGGAGTTGATCGATTAACTTAATTGCCTGACGATCATTACTCAGGGCTTCGCCATCGGCCATATGGTCCTCACTGGTTTCTATTTTAATTATCGGACCAACCAGAATGGTCCGGATTTTACATTCCTGTCTAATGCAAAGGCATTATAAGCCACGGCCAAACTATTGGTACATTATGGTTTGCTAAGATTTAGCGATATCATGCCGACTTCAAAATCGCAACTTCAGTTATTACGAGAAGAGTATGTCTATCGTCAGCTACCAGCTAAATAAAAATATCGGCGTAATCCGCATCGACAATCCACCGGTGAACGCCTTATCACAAACGCTGCGAAAGGGCATAAACGATGCGGTCATCGCCGCTCAATCTGACGCCTCCGAAGCCTTGATAATCATTTGCGGAGGTCGAACCTTTATCGCGGGTGCTGATATTAAAGAATTTGGGCAACCCGCTTTGACTCCGACACTACCCGAGGTTATTCAGACCATCGAAGGCTCCAACAAACCGGTGCTAGCAGCGATTCATGGCACGGCACTCGGCGGTGGTTTCGAAATCGCGCTGAGCTGCCACTACCGTTGCGCGCTCGCTTCGGCCAGGGTTGGTTTCCCGGAGGTGAAACTTGGACTACTACCCGGGGCGGGCGGCACTCAACGTGTACCGCGTCTGGCTGGCGTAGAAGCCGCGCTGGAGATGATGACTTCGGGCCGCCCCGTCACAGCCAAACAGGCGATGGACATGGGCATGATAGATCGGATAACCGAGCACGATCTGCTTAGCACCGCGACCGACTATGCCAGAGAACTGGTGGCATCAAACGCCAAACCGAAACGCATCAGAGACATTGTTATAGAGCAATCTTCCCTGGCAGAAAATTTTTTCACTGATTACCGCGCAAAGCTTTCACTCCGAACGCGGGGTCAGCTCGCGCCCCGGCATATCGTGAGCTGCGTTGAAGCCGCAGTGAACCAGCCCTTTGAGGAAGGTATAGCAAAGGAACGCGACTTGTTCATGGAATGCATGGATTCGCCCCAGTCAGCCGCAATGCGACATATCTTCTTTGCCGAACGCGAGGCGTCCAGGATTAAAGGATTGTCAAAAGATACGCCGACCAGAGACCTAAAAAGTGTTGGCATTATCGGCGGCGGCACCATGGGCGGTGGTATTGCGATGAACTTTGCCAATGCCGGTATCCCGGTGGTATTGCTTGAAATTACTCCTGAAGCGCTACAACGAGGCCTAGACATAATCGCCGGTAACTACCGCAGGACGGTAGCTAAAGGAAAATTATCTGAAACCGATGCCACACAAAGACAGGCACTGATTACCGGCACACTGCTTTATGAAGACCTGTCCGAAGCGGATCTGGTCATCGAAGCGGTATTTGAAAACCTGGATCTAAAAAAAGAAGTCTTCGGCAAACTTGATAGAGTCTGTAAGGCCAACACTATTCTCGCATCGAACACCTCGTACCAGGACATAAATACGATCGCCTCCGCAACCAACCGCCCACAGAATGTGTTAGGCCTGCATTTCTTTAGCCCTGCCAATGTCATGAAATTATTAGAAGTCGTACGGGGCGAAAAAACCGCCGATGATGTGCTCGCAACGGTAATGGTGATGGCAAAAAATATCAACAAAGTTCCCGTGCTATCAGGCGTCTGCTACGGCTTTATCGGCAATCGCATGTTACGCGAATATTGGCGCGAGGCGCAGCTATGCCTGATCGAAGGCTCGACCCCGGGAGCGATAGATCAGGTCATGGTGGACTGGGGTATGGCGATGGGACCTTTGTCGGTCGGTGACCTGGCAGGGCTCGACATTGGCTATAAAGCTCGACAGGCCTTAAGCCTGGAACAAAAAGAGTCGATGGTAACCTACTGCGTTGCCGACACTCTGGTTGAAATGGGCCGGCTCGGTCAAAAATCCGGGGCCGGTTATTATCTTTACGACCAGGAGACACGGGCACGCAGCACCGATCCACAGGTGCAAACGGTGATCGAGGAACAAGCGCAGAAACATGGCATCAGGCGTCAACCGATAAACGACGAAACAATATTGAATCGGCAATTAATGGCCCTGATCAACGAAGGCTTTAAAATTTTGCAAGAGGGCATCGCACAGCGGCCCGGCGATATCGACGTGGTTTATGTGTTTGGTTATGGCTTCCCGGCTTACCGCGGAGGCCCCATGTTTTATGCCGACACGCTAGGGCTGAAATATGTCTATGAAAATATTTGTCAGTACCGCGAGGTATATGGTGAAAAAAATTGGACACCGGCGGCGCTACTCGAACAATTAGTTAAAGAAAATAAATCTCTGGCGCAGTGGGCAGCCGAAGCTTAAGGAGAGTCCTAAAAGTGTCATAACGCAGCGAAATAATCGTCTCTCAGGACGGACAAATTATGCGTAGGTTAGCGGGGCAGCGTATCCCAACACGTCGGATGCATTGGATGTTGGGTTTCACTTTGTTCAACCCAACCTACGAACCAAACCCATCAACCAACCGCTGCAAATGATAATCCCTCGATCCTAACAAACAGTTAATCGCCGTCATATGTTTAAAATAATGCCCGACATCGAGTTCGTCCGTCATACCCATGCCGCCGTGTAGCTGGATCGCCTGCTGACCTATAAAACGGCTCGAACTACCTATTTTAACTTTTAACATTGAGGCCGCGCGCCGACTTTCCAGCCCCTCTTGCGCTAGCTGCATTGCCGCGAAATAAAGCATCGATTTCGATTGTTCGTATTCGATAAACATATCCACCAGACGGTGCTGCAAGACCTGGAAGTGTCCAATCTTCTGACCAAATTGTTCGCGGGTTTTGACATACTCGGTGGTAGTGTTGACCAGCTTTTCCATAGCGCCAACGGCTTCCGCACACAGTGCGACTATGCCATGATCGAGCACGATATTAATTGCTGGCAGCGAATCGTTTGAATCACCTAGCATTGCCTCCCGTCCGACCTCGACCTGTTCGAGTATTAACTCGGCGGCTTGATAACCATGATTAGTCACAAAGCTTCGCAGCCTAACACCGGGCTGCTCTGGATCGACAAGAAACACGCTAATACCGCCCGGAGTACGTGCACAAACCAGAATACGGTCAGCCGTTTTCGCCCCGAGTACCACCGCCTTGTGTCCATTGATGACATAGTGATCACCAACCAGGTTAGCTGTCGCAGCCGTTTGACTGACATCATAAGAAAAGTGACTTTCGGCATAGGCAAACGCCAGCTTTAATTTCCCGCTAATTACTCGACTTAACAGATCCAGTTTTTGCACTTCGCCACCAAGCCGTTGTATTAAACCAGAAGACAACAGCACGGTAGAAAAATAAGGCTCGACCACCAGACCCTTGCCCAGCTCCAGCTGTAAAACCATAGTATCGACCAGGTCTCCACCGAGCCCGCCATAGGCTTCGGCGACGGGTAATGCTAACCAGCCCAGCTCTGCAAACAAAGCCCAGTTCTCCTCGCTGTAGCCCTGCTCGCTGGCAACTAACTGACGTCGAGCGGCAAAGCCGTATTTCTCCTTAATAAAGCGTGCAGCGCTATCCCGCATCATGCTTTGAAATTCGTTTAAAGAAAAATCCATCGTGTTACCGCCTATAGCCCCAATACCTGGCGGGCAATGATATTTTTCTGTATCTCATTGCTGCCACCATAAATTGAAACCTTACGGTTATTGTAATAATGCGACGCGGTCTCGGCCGCAAACATCGGTCCAACCGGCTCACCTTCGAAACCAGTTTCGTATTGTTCGGGCACGAAAGGCAAAGCATAAATACCAGCCACCTCCATCAACAACTCATCAATGGCTTGCTGAATCTCACTGCCTTTGATTTTAAGTATGGACGATTCGGGTCCGGGCGCCCTGCCGGTAGAGACATCCGATAATACCCTCAGCTCGGTAAACTCCAGTGCCTTGAGTTCGATTTCGGTTTCTATCACCCGCGCCATAAAAACAGCATTGTGTTTTAAAGCTTCTGCACCGTCTGGCGGATTGCTGATCAGGTCGCTTAGTTTGTTAAACCGCGCCCGAGACTCGGCGACCCTGGCGATTCCAGTTCTTTCGTGGGTTAATAATAGTTTGGCGTAGGTCCAGCCTCTACCTGCTTCACCGACCAGGTTTCCGGCCGGAACGCGCACATCCTTAAAGTGCACTTCGTTAATCTCATCGCCTCCGTCAATGGTGGTAATCGGCGTCACCGTCACGCCGGGACTGTTCATATCGATCAGCAGGAAACTAATGCCTTCCTGCTTGCGCCC
>JAOUJX010000280.1 GCA_029882955.1 Gammaproteobacteria bacterium | reverse complement strand
TGCGAGACCTTACTTAGTCGACTGTCTTTATCCATTGCAAAGTCCCGCGTAAATTGTTGTAGTCGCTGCCGTTCACTTCAAGTCGCGCAAGCAGAGGTATTTGACCGTAGCGATCTATCAGCCTGAAATACAGGGCCGGACCGATAAAAGCGATGTCGACATTACCCTTACCGAAACCTTCTCACCGAGTTTCTCGCTGAGATAATCGCCCAGCGGAGAAAAGCTTCGTGTTATTTCAGCAGCATCCCTAAAGGGATGTACTCCTAAAATGAGCTCGGCAGATACTGTAGTAGGCAGCCATAACAGGATTACCAGATGCCGGGTTAAAAACTTCATTCTATCAATCTTTTCCACCATCCCTCAAAAGCTTCTTCGCTAAACGCGAGTACGCTACCCAGTTCGCCACTACGCTCCTGCCAGATGGGGAGAGCGGCCTTTGGAACCGAAATTAGCAGGGGGATACCTTCGCTAATGGTTAGCAAAATTTCGTCGATTAAACCTCGTCCATCCTGCTCTAGTTCACCAAATTTCTCCACCACGATGAGATCGACCTGGTCGTCGATTGCCTGACGGATTATTCCTGATGTTTCTGCCAGAGCCGATACATCGAGGCCGCATTCGCTATGCTTTGCCGGACGCGATATGGGCATGCGTTGGCCGGTTGCGACGTTGATTGCATTCAGGCCGGTGACTTCATTTTCTGAATTGTAGACTGCTTCCTGAAGCACGCCACCGACTCTCACATTTAAATTCATCAGCTTCTCCACAAACTTCAATAATGCCATCCTGTTGCCGCTGTCTGGTTCGTAAACTGCGGCAGCAAAGTTCGCTTCTGGATCATTCTCTATCGATGACTTAATTTTATTTGCAGGCATGTTATTTTTCCCCGGCGAGTGTCAGAACGATTTTACCCATGTTGCCGCCCGCTTCCAGTCTGGTGTGGGCATCAGCCACTTGATCAAGGGGGTAGGTGGCGGCTATTTCGACTTTTATGCGGCTTTCACCCAGCCATTCCATAGCGCGACGGGTAATAGCTCCCTGGTTGCGTCGATAATCGTCAAGCCCGAGCCACATCGGCGTTAGCATCATGACATTGTGAATGGAGAGGTTTGCGTTATACGCTGTTTCATCTACGTCACCCGGGCTGCCCATCAATGTGACGATACGACCATAGGGTGCTAGTGTGCCAAGCGTTGCCTGGAATCCCTCGGGGCCGATATTATCCAAAGCGACATCGACACCTTTGTCTCTCGTCCATTGCCGGGTCGCGGTAACGAAATCTTCCTTGCGATAGTTGATAGTTTTCTCGGCGCCCAGAGCGGCTGCAAAAGCCGATTTTTTTTCAGAGCTGACCGTGGTCGCGACTGTCGCTCCCAATTGTCTGGCAACCTGGATAGCAAGATGACCCGTGCCACCAGCTCCAGCATGAACCAGAACCGTTTCTCCCGCTTGCAATCGGGCTCTTTCGACGAAGGATTCCCAGATTGTAATGAAGACTAATGGCAGGGCAGCGGCCTGTACCATGTCAACATTATCGGGAACCCTGGCGAGCAACCATTCCGGTACCACAGCATGGCTGGCGTAAGTACCGGGATCACCACCGACGCCACCGTTGCAAAAGGCAACACGGTCGCCGACTGAAAATTCTGTGACCGCTTCTCCTACGGCTTCGACAACGCCTGCACCGTCATGGCCGAGGGTAGCTCCGACACCGTCACCGATATAGGGGCCTAACGCACGGAAGAAGGTATCGGCAGGGTTTATCCCCGCAGCTTCCAGTTTGACCAGTACTTCGTCGGGTTTACCGGGCCAGGATAACTCGATAGTACGTCTCTCCAGTACGTCGGGTGCACCGGGTTCGCGCATAACCATGGCATCGCAGGTAAAGGTCATAATGAAAATCTCCAGGTGAATGAGTTGATATTTTTTACATGATCTTCCAGTATTATATTAGTTGTAGTTAAACTGAACTAATACATTCACACCAGGATAGCGACTTAACGCTCTCGCAATATGGGTAAGCTTATATGGCAAAGACAGATTCCACCATTGCTCAGGAGATGGAAGTAGGCCGTCGGCATTCGCCAGAGATTGCCTGGCCAACAATTCGACTGGCTATTATTGTTTATGCGGCTTTGCTGGTCAGTACCTGGGCCGCGCTTAGTGGCGCACTGCCGTATTGGGTGAGTGCGTTGATTAATGCTATTACTCTGTATGGTTCTTACACCGTGGTCCACGAAGCGGTGCATAACAACATCGTACCGCGCAATGAAAGACTGCGCTGGCTGAACAGGTTCTTCGGCTTTGCAGTTTGCATCCTGCTGTGGATGTTTTTCTATCCGCATAAGAGGTCTCATCAGGTTCACCACACCCGGTGTAACACTGAAGAGGATCCTGATATATATGCGCGAGGCTCTTTCGGTGTCGTAACTTTCTGGAGAATTCCGCTAGCGTCGCTCAGCGCTTTTAACCCTCTGACGCTCTACCGCGATTGCCGGCAATTTCGTGTACCGGATAACGAGCGACGAATCTCGATGGCGACCTTTGCTGCTTATACTGTATTTGTCAGTGCAATCATCCTGTCAGGGTATGGCTATGAATTATTAGTCCTGTGGTTTATCCCCTGGTTTATCGGTTATTCCATCATGCTGGTGTTCTTCACCTGGGTGCCGCACCATTCTCATATGGAAACAGGGCGTTATCGTGATACGCGCTGCTCTATCTGGCCCTTTGCAAATTTCCTTACCCAGGGGCAGCATATGCACCTGATACACCATATGATGTCATGGATACCCTACTACCAGTACGAAAAAGTGTTTCACGAAATCCGGCCGTATCTCGAGCAGAATAACGCAAAGATCGATGGTTTCTGGCCGCGTTCAGAGTAAGAGCCCGCCGGTTAGCGGGCTACCGACTCGAACGTTGTCTTACTTTTAGTCGTCTTTACCCGGATAAGATTCTGCATCAGCATATGGAAACCACCAGAAGTCCTGGGTTCCACATCCCGGGTCGATCCAGACGAACTTTGTTTTACGGAAAGTCTCCAGGCCCTCGGTGCCTAGCTGCCGACCCATGCCACTCATCTTGGTACCACCAAATGGCCCTGCGTCGTTATCCAGTAATGGTGCATTAACCCAGACCATGCCGCCATCGAGTTGCGAGGTGGCTCGCATGGTTTCCTGCATGTCTGTCGTGTAAAGGCAGGCGCCCAATCCAAATTGTGAATCGTTGGCAAGCTCAAGCGCTTCATCGAAGCTGCTAACTTTACAAATAGGTGCCGACGGGCCGAAGCTCTCGTTGTTGAAGATGTCCATATCTGCTGTGCAATCGGTCAGAATCGTCGGATCGACAAACCATCCCTTGTCCTGTCCTGCCGGCCGACCGCCACCGTGAGCCACAGTTGCACCCTGTTCGAGTGCTCGCGCCAGTACAGCCTCGTAGCGATCGCGTTCCTTTTGCGACACCATCGGTCCCATGTCCACCTTATCGAGACCATTGCCGATACGAATAGCCTGTGCATGTTCCCTGAGCTTTTCGACGAATACATCGTGGATATCTTCGTGAACGAAGAAGCGCTCCGCCGATACGCAAATCTGACCACAGTTCATATAGGCGGCAAATGCGGCGGCGCGAGCAACGACATCCATAGGCGCCGAAGGCATGACTATAAATGGGTCGTTGCCCGAGGTTTCGATCAGTGTTGGTTTCATCATGTCGCCGCAGGTTCGAGCGATAGCGCGTCCCGTCGGCACACTGCCGGTAAATGCAATCATGTTGGTTTGCGGGTGTTCGACTAACTGTCGACCAGCATCACCAGCACCTGTTAAGACCTGGAACAATCCGGGAGGAAGATGCTTATTGAATACCTCGGCATAGAGTAAGGTCGTGATCGTAGTGTACTCTGAAGGCTTGGCTATTACGGCATTTCCAGAAGTCAGTGCCGCTGCACCTTCCCAGGAAAGTAAGGTGATCGGATAATTAAACGTCTGGATTGAAACGACGACGCCCAGGGGTAATTTCAGTGTGTAATTGAGGTGGCCTTCGACTGCCGGGCCGACCACACGACCCATATCGCTGCGACCGATTTCAGCATAATAGCGAATCGCCGAGACCGACCAGTCCACTTCATCGGCTGATTCTTTATAGGGCTTACCCATTTCGCGAGTCAGGGCCTCAGCCAGTCGGGGTTTAATGGCTAGCAGGTCGTTGGCGATTTCATGCATGATCTCAGAGCGTTCCAGGGCACTTTTATGCCACCAGATACGCTGCGCCGCATGGGCACTGGCCACTGCGGTATCGACTTCGAGCCTGGTAGCCTCCGCTATCCCGGCTATTACATTTTCTGTCGCCGGATCGATGACTTCGCGGCTATCGGTGGATTCGCTCTTCCTGAATTCGCCATCTATCAGGATGGTATGACTTCTACGTTCGAATTCTTCTAACATGTTCATGGTTTACCTCGTTATTATTACTGTATAGCTACGAGCGACTTTTCATCGCTTTTAATATCATCGATTGATCAATTTCACCGACAATCTGGTTATCATCGTCGACCACCGTGAGCGGGCCGTTTGATTCGCAGGCAATATCAATTAGTGAATCCAGTTTGTCATGGACACTACATCGATAGCCGCCGTTCGACCTGGTGGCATCCGAGGCATGGCGCATTACTTTGCCGACGCTGAGCACTTTGTAACGCGGTACATCTTCGGTAAATTCTCTAACATAATCGTCCACCGGATTCGCGACTATTTCTTCCGGGGTACCGATCTGAGATATTTCACCATCTTTCATTATTGCAATATGATCGCCCATTTTTATCGCTTCGAGGAAATCGTGGGTGATGAAGATCATAGTCTTGTGTACCTGATTCTGAATTTTGATTAACTCATCCTGCATTTCTCGCCGTATTAACGGGTCGAGAGCACTAAAGGGTTCGTCAAAAATCAAAATTTCAGGATCGACAGCCATCGCTCGCGCGAGCCCGACACGCTGCTGCATGCCGCCTGATAATTCGCGCGGGTAATGATCTGCCCAGCCGTGCAATCCGACCATTTCGAGAACTTCACCCGCTTTCTTCTTGCGTTCATTCTTACCCATGCCGCGGATTTCCAGGCCGAAAGAAATATTGTCGATGATCTTGCGATGAGGGAACAGGCCAAAATGCTGAAAAACCATGCTCATGCGGAAGCGGCGTAATTCGGTTAACTGAGCTTCGTTATAGGTCATGATATCTTCGCCATCGATAATCATTTCACCGGCAGTAGCGTCGATGAGGCGAGAAATACAGCGCACCAGGGTCGATTTACCACTACCGGAGAGGCCCATTACGACAAAAGTTTCACCTTTCTTGATTTCAAAGGAAACATCCTTGACTGCAATGACGTGACCTGTCTGTGCCTGGACTTCGGCCCGGGACAGAGACCGATCGATAGTGTCGAGAGTCCTTTTCGGGTAGGTGCCAAATATTTTCCAGATATTTTTGCACACAATTTTTGCAGGTTCGGCCATGGACTACTCGTTCTGGATAGAATAAAGCGAGCTATATTATCCTGAATCCGAACGGGCTGTAAACTTGGCTAATCTGTTGCAGGCAGGTTCGATGGGCGATAAGCTATTATGCTTCATTGCCTGAATTAAATTATATGAGCGCAGTTATCG
>JAOUJX010000279.1 GCA_029882955.1 Gammaproteobacteria bacterium | reverse complement strand
ACTTGAACACTATCAAACCTAATGCTCACAAACCTCATTCGTCGACACCACCAACAGCTCGTTATCGGGCAGAAAGAAGGTTCCCGCTTCGGCTTTCCATTCCAGTACCCGTGTGTCCAGAGGGGTAATGGTGGTCGCTGCAAAGCCAAAGCTTTGCAGGTTTAACACCAGATCGGCAAAACTATGGTTAGATACCACCAATTGCACGACCTGGCCTTTGGCAATCGGTTGCTGTGTGATACGCCAGCCCAGGTCGCTATACTCAAGTTCTACCAGCGGTATTTTATCCAACGATACAAGGTAGCGGGACAGCTCGGCTATATCGTTCTGGCTGAGCGCATTCACCAGCAGTCTCATGGTCGGTTGCTCTGCCAGTGCCTTATCAAAAGCTGCCCGGCTAGCCCCTCGAATCGAACCGCCTGCCTGACCACCGCCATTCGCGACGGGACCATGGCAGACGCCACAACCATATCCACCGGCGGTAAGATACAGCTCCCGTCCCGGGTCTGACGCTTCCGCGATTGCCAAAGCGCTTATCACAGTGACCAGCCAGATAAAGGGTTTAACGACCTGGATCAAATCAGTACTGGTTTGCCAGCCAATACTGATTATCGGCATTAAAGCCTATGACTCTAAAGCCTGAATATCTCTGGCCAGGTGACGCCATACCTGGTGACATCTGTGGCATACCCGGTACTGCGAGGCCTTTCGCACCCACCGGTGGGTCCGCCAGGAAACTGAGAATATCCTGCTCTGGAATATGACCTTCAAACAGATAATCACCAATCACAGCGGTGTGGCAGGATGCTAACTGTTTAGGAATGCCCAGCTGAGATTTGCTTTCTTGCAAATTAAATGGATGCTCAACCTTAACATCATGTCCTTTCGACTCCATTATTTTAATCCATTCGGTACAGCAACCACAGGTGGGCGATTTGTAAACGGTTATCGATTCTGCAGCAACAGTGCTAGCAAAAAAAGACAGGGCAAGCAGGCTTAATCTCATCGGTGAATCCTCTTTGTAAACATGTCAGATGTGCAATGTAGAACATCTTTAAAAAAACATTTTATAAGCAAAAGTATGATTATTACAGCACTGTGGAGATAAGAGGGTTTTGACCTGTATCAACTTCACTTACTGACCTCACGTCAAGCACCAAATCCTCACGTTTTATATTACAACGTCTATAATCTACGCAAACTACCAGAAATTATTGGTTAAGAATAAAATTTTTCATGTCAACACACCCCGTGAATTAACAATGGATCGAGAGAGTATATTTGAAGTCCTTTACGATATAGCCCTGATAACCAGTGGCGAGACTCAGGTTGATGCCTTGATCACCAAAACCTTACAGCGGTTGATGTATCACACGGCATCGCCCTGCGGCATCTTTATTTCGAATATTCAGCCCGCTAAAGAGGGTTTATGTGAAGTTCTGATAGAAAAGGTGGTTGGCTGTAGCGAATTGTTTAAATATAGAGGACTGGTCACTAAGCTGCCAGAGCAATTGACTGGGGGGCAGGCCGGGCCATTTGATAACATTGAAGTGATTCAACAGGCCTTTGGCAATCGGCTGAAATACAAGGCCGCATTGAAACTGCCCATCAATAAAAGAGAACAATTTATATTATTCCACATGGCCCCCTCTGAGTCTGGCATTTCTTTCGAGCACATATTCCAGCCCATATTATCTAACTTTGGTAAAACACTATTTTTATGCCGGGAAAGTGAACGGCGAACCAGGCTTCTGGAACAGGAAGTCGAAAGACGCGCCGAGCTCGAATCTTCATTACTCGACGCTAAAAACTTGTTGCAAAACGTCCTCGATACAGTGCCGACTCGCATATTCTGGAAAGATAAAAACTCTATTTATCTCGGCTGCAATCACCTGTTTGCAAAAGATGCTGGCTTCGATACGCCCGAGGAAATTATTGGCAAATCCGACATGGATATGTACTGGGGTCCCAACGATGGGAAAATGCTTCGGGCCTATGATCAGGCAATAATGATTTCCGGTAGGCCGAATCTACACGCCGAGACGGAGCAACTAAACCGGTATGGCTATCAGTGCTGGTATGAGACCAGCAAGATTCCGCTAATTGATGCCAAAGGGCATACTATTGGTATTCTCGGTGCTTACACTGATATCACTCAGCGAAAAGCAATAGAGTTGTCATTAAAGGAAAGCGAGGAACGTCACCGAACCATTTTCGAAACAATTGTCGATGGCATTATTAATATAGATAGCCGGGGAGTAATTGATTCGATCAATCCGGCCATCGAAAAAATGTTTGGATACAGTGCTAATGAATTATTAGGTAAAAATATCAGCCTGCTAATGCCCGACCAGATGGCTAAAGAACACGACAAGTTTATGGAAAATTATGCCAGATCCGGCAAAGCGAAAATTTTAGGTACCAGCCGAGAGCTTCAGGCACAGAAAAAAGACGGAACGGTTTTTCCTGTAGACATTGCTCTGGATAAAATGTTCTACGGTGAAAAAAGAATGTTTACCGGTATTATTAGAGACATTAGCGATCGCCTTGAGGCTGAACAGGAAGTTCTTGCCGCTAAAGAACTCGCCGAACAGGCTAATCAGGCGAAATCAGACTTCCTTTCCAGTATGAGCCATGAAATACGAACCCCGATGAATGGCGTATTAGGTATGGTACAGGTACTCGACGATACACCATTAGACGATCAGCAGAAAAGCTATCTAAACACCATTAAAAGCTCGGGAGAAAACCTGTTAGCTATTGTTAACGATATTCTTGATTTTTCCAAATTAGATTCGGGCTTATACGAAATTGAGCAGATAGCCTTCAATCTTGAGGTGGTTTGCCAGGAATGCCTGGAACTGACGTCCGGTAATTCGGCGCAAAAAGAATTAGAACTTTATTTTGACTATGCGCCTGAGTGTCCCCGAAATTTTATCGGCGATCCTTCCCGGATACGCCAGATACTAATTAATTTATTAGGTAATGCGATTAAATTTACACAAAAAGGATTCGTTCGTCTGGGTGTTTCTTATCAAGCCTCAGATCCTGGTGGTGGAGACCTGCTACGTTTTGAAATAGAGGATTCCGGCATCGGCATAAAACCCGGTGCAATTGATGATCTATTTGAAAAATTTACTCAGGCCGACCAGTCTACTGCTCGAAAGTATGGTGGCACAGGACTCGGTTTAGCGATAAGTAAAAAACTAACGTCGTTAATGGGCGGTGATATTGGTGTCAATTCCGATTATGGAAAAGGTACTACTTTTTGGGCAGAAATTCCGTTTCCTGTCGCCGAAGCGGCGGAGATCGCCGTGGACGCTTCGCTTGAGGGTATTCCGGTTTTATACGTAGATACCAACCCGAGGCATGAGCAAAACTTTAAACATATCATTAACCATATGGGCGCTAAACCAGAAGTGCTCACAAGAACTGACAAGATAATAGAAACCTTGTGTCAGGCCGAAGCAAAGGGTTCCCCCTTCCAAATTGCTATATTTGGTCAGCCCCTGTCAGCCACAGAGGTTCTGGATCTTGGTCACGACATACGCAGTCACCTGCAATTCGATAATTTAAAATTACTGCTGTTATATCCCGACAAAGAAAAAAGCAGTTCGCAGGCATGCTTTCAGGCAGGATTTAATGGATACCTGAGTAAGCTTTGTCGCTATGAAGTTCTTCAGATTATGTTGTCTATGTTACTAAAACAGTCGAAGGATCAGTCCGTCATTTCACAACATAGCATCGAGGCCAGCCTGTTGTCTAAAGTGGAAACCGTCGTCCAGTTCGGCGCTTCAATATTACTGGTCGAAGACGTCCCGACAAATCAGATTATTGCGAAGAAATTATTGACCAAAATGGGCGCCGAAGTTCTGCTCGCTAATAATGGTCAGGAAGCTGTCGATCAATTTAAGATCAACCAGTACGACCTTATTTTTATGGATTGCAAAATGCCTGTTATGGATGGGTATCAGGCTACCAGAGCCATCCGCGAAATCGAATCGATTCACGGCGTAAAAAACCCGATTCCTATCATAGCCTTAACTGCAAACGCCTTTGGTCAGGAACGTATATTATGCGAGGAAGCCGGAATGAACGAAGTGCTAACCAAGCCCTTCAAGCGTTCCGATCTCTCGGATGCGTTAAAGCAATGGCTACCTTCTTCGTGTATTAAATAGTTATCCCGGGCGGCACACAACAAACCTGTTCGTAAGCATAACGTTCACTAATCCCTCCAACGTATTCATACACATCGAGGGTTACATCGAAGGCTTCGGGGGTTATTTCAACTGCGGCAGTCCAGCAGCCCAGTTGCTGATAGGTCGAAATACAATTTTCCAGCGCCGCCAACTCTATACCCTTAAAAAAAGGTGTGATGTTTTCTGCAATTTCCTTCGCCGGTATTTCGTTGAGATATTCACGCGCTTTGGCGTAGGCACGAGTGAAGGCTTTAGCCGTATCGGTTTGCAACCATTCACGCGTAGCGGCAAGACTGGAAAAAGCGCAGGGACCGATTAAAGGACCTACCTGAGCCACTATTTGTCCAGCGCCTTCTTGGCTAAGCTGTTGCGGGTAAGGCCCCTGCTGCTGCACGTACTGGCCCTGCCCTTGCCGATAAGCCTGATCAATCGCATCCGGGCCACCGGGCGTGATCGGAATAATTTTGTCGTAGTCAATGCCCGCTTTATGGCAGGCATATCGAAACATCGCATTCGGTTGGCCCCCACCGAACATGACCATTTCGGCACCTTCAAGTTTTTTCCAGGAGAAGTCAGGATCGGCATCACGCGAGGTAATAAAGAAACCATCCATTTCATTTACTTTGGCAAAGTGCAATACCGGAGAAAGCTCTCCTTTCTCCAGCGCAGTGAAGGCATGGCTGGGCGCGGACTGAATCACATCGGCAGAGCCATCGACCGCCGCGTCTACTGCTGACTTCCCCGGAGGTGAAACCGACCATTCGTAGTCCAGTCCCTCCTCCTTTAGAAACCCTCCCGACATGGTTGCGATGAGCGGCGAATAAAATGCCGAGAATAAGGTAAATTGAATATTGATGTCTGCCATGAAAGCCCCCTGTTTTTACTGCCCGAAAATTTTAACTATTATATTCTGACCTGACTTCGGCCATAAAAGCCAATTTTTTCCTCCTCCGAAAACTCAACACCTGAATTTTCGTAATAAGAAAACACTGCAATAACCCGTTGGCGATCTCCCATGACAGGGCTTACCCGATGGAGGGTATTCTTACCTCGAAAGACATTCAGCGTGCCCGCCTGTAATGGTAGTGTGGTGACATCACTTTGGTCACCAGCCAGGAACTCGGCAATGCCGTCATAATTAGGATCGGAATCTGTACGCAAGCCGGTTCGGTATTGAAATTCACCGCCTTGATCCGGGGCCTGTAATAACAAGGTCGTAGTAAATTCTGAACGATCGAAATGCCAGTTCAGCGCTTCGCCTGCGCTATAGCCCATAACATTTAAACGCGATATTTCATCATCCATTTGATGTAGTCGGGGAATTTGCATGACAGCGGCGAGGAAAGCTGCAAACGGCGGCCACTCATAGAGTTCAATCAGTACATTATCGCGAATCTGATCCGAACAGACGGTGTGGTTGACTGTCTTAAACTGTTTTAATACGGGATGATTATCTGCCAGTCCTTCGACTCCGG
>JAOUJX010000277.1 GCA_029882955.1 Gammaproteobacteria bacterium | reverse complement strand
CCGGGTATTCAACGTCATAACAGACTAAGAAGGCGCATTTGAAGCCATTCAGGTCAAACACGGTTAATTGCTGACCTTCTTTGAAGTAGCGTGCTTCGAAGCCTGGCGGTAGCAGCAATTTGCGATGATTAGCGAGAAGCTTTCCATTGCTGTCAATACACAGTGCCGAATTATAAATACCGGCATCAGTCTGTTCCGGATAGCCATAAGCAATAGCCGTGTTAGCTGTACGCGCCAGTGTTTTAATAGCTTCAGCAAAAGAGCCGTCAGATGGCTGGGCAAGCGTGTTGATACTATCACCCACATGGTAGCCGGACATAAAGAGTTCGGGACAGACAACCAGGTCCAGCTGCTGTTCTGAAATCGCTTCTCGCAGACGTTGCAAGCGCTGTTGTGAACTCAGGCCACCACCGGCACACTGGAAAACAGCGGCCCGCATATTAACGCTCAACCATTAGAATCTTACGTGGGTAGTTGGTAATATAATCACAACCAGTTTCGGTGACGACGACCGAGTCCCCGATTCGTCCGCCGAGTTCACCGTCAACCGAGATACCGCCATCAACAGCAAAGGTCATGCCGGTCTGTAGTATCGTTTTATCGCCTTCTTTTAGCTCTGGGGATTCCAGGTATGCCATGCCTATTGACCGCCCGGTTCGGTACCCTGTTTTATAACCACGTTCGGCATAAACTTCGTTCGCTGCCTGCGCAATCGATTCGGCGGTGACGCCCGGTTTGATCGCTGCAATCGCGGCCTGTTGCGCATCAATGGCGGCCTGTTGTACGGCGGCAGCTTCGTCTGATATTTCCTTGATGAAAAACATTCGGTCGAATCCTAGTTTGTATTGCTTGAATTGGGCCATGTTACAGAAGCAAAAGTATACCGGGTCTCCCTTTGACAAAAGCTTTACGCTCGCTCGACGATGCACCATCGAAGTATCTTTCCCCGATTGCATGATTTGCAGATTGTGAATCATCGGTGAAATAAATGCTTCCCAGCCCCTGGCCGTGAGAAAACCTGCAGCTTTTCGAGTACCGGCATCTATTACAGCAAGGGCGGCCTCGTATTCAGGGCGACCTTCACCTAATCCGCCTTCGGCTGCAACCATCATGGCGCCGGCAATTTCACCCGCCTGTTTCATGACTTCTATTTCTTCGGCGGATTTAATCATGCGCATGCTACCCATGACCGATGAAATATCGTTTAGAGCCACCCCAGGCAACTGATCATCAAACCAGTTACGCACAATTGGCGGCAGCGCGGCGGCTTCGACACCAATTCGTCCGAGATTATTGCCGAGCGCTGCCATAAGCACGTTTTCCCAACGATTTGACCCTGAATCCTCCCAGGTCCTGATGTCTTCCACCCAGGTCATCGCCGATACCATTTCACCTTCCATCAATGGCGTGATGACCACTGGCGCCTGATCAGGACGTATTAATAAAAAACTTGGGCGACCGAACTCAACCGACAGATAACCCCAAAATCCAGCGAGGTAGGCGATTGAACTTTCGTCGGTAATAATTGCAACATCAATACCCGCATCCTTAAGGCGAGATTGAAATTCGGTAGTACGACCTCTTGCTTGATCTAACATCGAGTTACCCTATAAATATCTTAAATTGATATGGTGTATACAGCTTGGTATAATTTCGCATAATTAACTCCGTATTTCAATATTAAATTAGCATAATGTATACACCATTTGAATCGATATACACGAGTCTCCGCCATCGAATATGTCTGCTGGATTATCCACCTGGTACCGTGTTACGAGAGTCTCAGCTTGCCAGTGAATTTGGTGTCAGCCGAACGCCGATACGTGCGGTATTACAGAAGCTATCCTACGATGGCCTGATTAATTCACAGGACGGCGTTGGTAATATCGTCACCGAACCGGGTGATGAAGAAATATTCGATATTTACCAGATGCGTATCAAGTTGGCAGAGTGGATCGGTTACGCCAGGCCCAGAGAACTAACCGACCAGGACCACGACATCGCCATAGCTTTGCGCCAACGTGCCGAAATACTCACGCAAAAATTCGAAATTAGCGAATACTGGATGATCAATCATGACCAGCATTTGCTGATTTCCAGTGTGATAGGCAATTCAGCGATGCGACAGATGTGGGATCAGCTTTACTATCGAGCCGCCCGCATGTGGTATCAGCACATCCGCGATAATCCCTCAGGAGCTGCGGATTCTCTGTTGGCCGAAACAACCGAGGTTTGCAGAGCAATTTACGAGAAAAATTCTATTGCATTAGGTCATGTCCAAAGCAATTATATTTCCTACGGTCTTAAAAACCTGGGTGGGGCAGGGCCCAGGGATGCTGTTAGTGAGTAGCAATTCCCGAGATCAAGAACACTGACTCCTGGTCAAATGCTTGTTAAGCCGTTTGCCGTGTTTATAACCCTTCCAGTAAGCCTCTTTCACCTCGGCTCGATATTCGCCGGGAACGCTATTGATGTATTGATTGAAGTCCCGATTAAACACTTTTTCATCATCACAAAATTTACGTTTGTAAGCTAGCTGACCAGTAACTTCAGCGATGCGTAAATACCTGTCTATCGGATCTTCTCCAGGCTCTTCCTCGGGGGCTTGCTCGGCTTTGGCTTTTGCGGGTGTTTCCTCTCCGGCGACGTTCGCAACTTCGGCACTATCGTCTCGCTGTCTGGACTCGGTTAAGCGCTTACACTCATCCTCTGAGAGCAGGACGGCATCTTTCTGACTTTTGTCGAAACCTTCCTGGAAACTATCCCGCATACTATTTCGCGCGTCTTCAGGCACCGACTGGACGCGCCGGGTAAACTCCGCCAGCACATCGGCTTCGCCACATTGCAGACGCGAGTAACTCAGGGTACCCAGGGTTTTCGCTAAATTAACAATCGTTGTCTGGGCGTTGGCCTGGTGTTTGGCCAGCTCTTCCCCACTTTCGCCTTCACCGGCTTCGCTGCCTTTATTTAATTCAGCAATGGCCCTGTCCATAATCAGCATAATTGAATTAAGCCCCTGGTCCCGCATTTGGGCCAGGCCTGGAAAAGACAGGCCAAATAGCGCAACAAAGGCGATCAATATAGGTTTGCGAATGCTCATAGTTTTTCATCCATTATCACTGCACTTATTAAATCATGTCTACGAGCTTTCATCCAGCCACGTAATTAGGCGCCATGGCGATTGCTTTGCGCGTTGGAGCTGGTATCGTGGCGCTCCGTTCACGAACACGCGCATATTCTAGACGTCCCAACAGTAAACATGACAACGACTACAGCTCATAAAATAGGTTTTGTCAGCCTAGGCTGCCCAAAGGCCACCGTCGACTCCGAGCAGGTTATCACTCAACTCCGGGCCGAGGGCTACGAAATCGTGCCAGATTATGATTCGGCCGACATGGTGATCATCAATACCTGCGGTTTTATCGACTCTGCGGTTGCCGAGTCGCTGGAAACCATCGATGAAGCCCTGCACGAAAATGGTAAAGTAATCGTTACCGGTTGCCTCGGCGCCAAATCTGACCTGATTAACGAGAGATTTCCGCAGCTACTGGCAGTCACTGGTCCTCACGCAACCGAAGAAGTGATGCAGGCTGTGCATCAACACCTGCCGGCCCCGCACGATCCCTTTTTCGATCTCATCCCCAAACAGGGTATCAAACTCACGCCCCGGCATTATGCCTATCTGAAAATCTCCGAAGGCTGCAATCACCGTTGCAGCTTTTGTATTATTCCTTCGTTTCGTGGCGACCTGGTAAGTCGACCAATCGATCAGGTGATGCAGGAAGCCGAACACCTGGCCGCTGCCGGGGTAAAAGAAATACTGGTGATTTCGCAGGACACCAGCGCCTATGGTGTCGATGTTAAATACCGTACCCATTTCTGGCAGGGACAACCGTTACAGACCCGGTTTATCGATTTAGCCAAAGCCCTGGGGCAACTCGGCATCTGGGTACGGCTGCATTATGTCTACCCCTACCCGCATGTCGATGAGGTTATTCCCCTGATGGCCCAGGGACTGATTTTGCCCTATCTGGATATACCGTTTCAGCACGCCAGTCCTCGTATTTTGAAAGCCATGAAACGACCAGGCAATCGCGAACGCGTACTCGAACGCATACAGGCCTGGCGGGAAATTTGTCCACAGCTGGTAATTCGCAGTACTTTTATCGTCGGCTTCCCGGGCGAGACCGACGACGATTTTCAGCAATTGCTCGATTTTCTCGACGCCGCCCAGCTCGACCGGGTGGGCTGCTTCATGTACTCGCCCGTCGAAGGCGCCAGCGCCAATGATTTACCCGACCAGGTACCCGAAGCAATCAAACAGTCACGCTACGACCGCTTCATGCAGCATCAGCAAGCGATTAGCACCGCGCGCTTAAGCTTACGAGTAGGCCAGCAAATGCAGGTCCTGGTCGAGGCTGAGGACGAGGAAGGCTATGTCGGCCGATCCTACGCCGATGCGCCCGACATCGACGGCCTGGTCTATATCGACAGCGAGCAGCCTCTCACAACAGGGGAGTTTTATACGGTGGAAATTACCGATACTGACGAATACGACTGCTATGGCGTGCCAGTGCTCTAACAACGCAGGTAAATATTTTCACCCTGAACACTGATTTCGAGCCTCTCCAGGCTCTCGCCCGGACAGGGACCCATCACGCATTCACCGCTTTCGATCTCAAAGCGTGCGTCGTGTACCGCGCACTGGATCAGCTCACCATCCATATCCAGGAACTGATGCTCTACCCAATCCAGTGGCGAACCGGTATGAGGACAACTATTGCGATAAGCATGATACTCACCGTCACGCCGGACTAGAAACCCCTCCACTGTTTCACCGCAATGATCGACGTCGAATCCATAAGAACCCGGATCAGCCAACACATCTGTGGTACAAATAAAAGTTAATTCACTACACATTTTTATCAATATAGACTGGAAAGCCTGAATATAGCGCCTAAACTCTGTATTTCACAAATAAATAATTTTACTATTGTGGCGACAGATAAAGACTGGAAATCGAAATACAAAGCCATTGTCGAAGAGTTCGAAGGCAAGGAGACCGAATGGCAGAAACTCGAAGAAATCTTGCGTAAAACCATCGGTCGACTCAGCATCGCCGGGCGCGGCATCGACGCCAATCTTGATACCCAGTTAAAAGAAATTCAGACCTTATCCCGCAAGAAACAGGATCACAACCTCGACGCCGCATTAGAAACACTGGCTCAAATTGTTACCCGGCTGGACGATAATCCGCAAACATCTTTCGTCCCAGAACCCGAGAAAAGTCCAGCCAAAACAGACGCCCGGGAACCCGCCGCCTTACTACTCGATTTGCTTCAGGCCATCGAATTTAAAGACAATCAACGCGAGCAATTAAAGCAGGTCTGCGACGATTTACTGGACACCCTTGCCCAGGCTAAAAACAAGACTGCAGTAAAACCACATATTGCTCAATTATCCGGTCTTATTAAGCAAAATTTCAGTAACGACGGCGTTATCTCTGCCAATACTCCTGCGCCGGAAAGTTTGAAGCAGGATGTTTCGATTAACCAGGTACTGACTACGCTACTGGAAAGACTGGCCGTGATTCAGGGTGCTGGTGATTCGGCACAGTTACTACAAACCGAAGTTCCCGATAAAATAGAGGATGAAGCCTGGCCGGAAATTCTAAA
>JAOUJX010000278.1 GCA_029882955.1 Gammaproteobacteria bacterium | reverse complement strand
CTGGTCTCCAGAGGCTAGTTTGAATCGTTGCCAAAAAAGCAGGAGAGGCGCCATGTAAAGAACGAGTAAGGTAATCAAACCAGGCCAGCCCCTGTGAAATGCTGCGGAAAGGTAGTCATTGTGAATATGTGCAATAGGTTTTATGTGCGGATTAATTCGACCACGCTCGGCCAGTTCCTGTATCCAGGAATGATAGTTCCCCGCCCCGGCTCCAGTTATGGGGTGCTCCATGATGCCTATCCAGGAAGCGCGCCAGGTTTCCAGTCGACGCCCCAGGGACGTATTAACCTTATCGTCAAGATAGTAAGTGTTAAGGTTTTGCACTGCTTGATCGATTCTTAAACCTACGCCTGGTATGAAATAAGCCGAATTGATTAAAACGATTGTCGCCAAGGAAGCTATTAGTCTGAGTTTAATCGACCATTTATTTGGGTTGATGATCATGAAAACAGCCAGTACAGTAAACAGGCAAAGCCAGGCTCCCCTGGTGCCGGATAGAACTGATGCGCCTAATGCTGCTACGAAACCGAACAGCATCCATCTTTTAAATCGGGTACCATCGGTGAACAGGGCGACCGTCAGACACATAACTGCCAGCGTAATGCTAATTCCGCCAAAAGGTACTGCTTTTAAGGTGCCATAAGCCCTGTCTAAATCCAGATAAAATATTTGAAACAAAGCGATTCCCAACGTAGCGATTGCACCGGCTAGTAACCCTGTCAATATATGGTTAGAGTTAATGTTTGATTTTCGAATATAGAAAAAGGCCGGTAACAGCAAAACAAACAGAGTGACATTGTCCATTTCCGATATATCGGCCTCGAACAGCCAGATATTGAACCCGGATAGAGCAAGATAGGCTCCTATCGCCCCGAATAGAATCTTCTCATTGTTGGCTAAAGGTAACCGGCTGCGATTGAGAACCAGCCCGATGATGCTTACCGCCAGAAAAGACAAAATAACAACGGCTCCGGCATCCTCAATGGTCACCAATGCCGCAGGAAACAGAAGAATTAAAATATTGGCAACCTTTTCAAGCTGTTTAGAAATCATGATTACTCAGTATGGTTAATGCCTGGCGGAATATCTTCGTCATTCCGGCCCACGAGCCGGAATCCATTTAAAACAGTGGCGTGGCCCGTATTTATAATACCCAGGATCAAACGAAGGTTCCTGGCAAAAATTAGTGTGCGCGGATTCTATCGATTTATAGAGTGAATAGAAAGTGCAGGTCGATTGCCCGGGGGGTAACTTATTTAGTTATGCCAAGGTGCAATGCGCCTGTTGGCAACCTACGGGATTGAGATGTAGATGTAATTAGTTGAAAAGAACTCAACTTAATTCCGCCTGGGGAAGGAGTCCATACATCGAGCCGCGTATCGATTTCGATTCATAGACGAGCGGCTTTATTCAGCACTTCACTCGCCCATTGGTTGATCGACTTACCTTGCCCCTGAGCAATGGTTGCTACGGCGGCGTGGATGTCAGCGCCGACTCGTAGCATCAATTTACCAGAATAGGGTTTTTGTGCCGGACGGCCTGTTTCTTCACTAATGGCCAGATAATTTTCTACGGATTCGTGAAAAGCCTTCTCTAGCGTATCAACGGTTGTGCCATGAAAGCCAACAATATCTTTAATGCCTGCAAGGTGACCGACAAAAATTCGATCCTCTTCGTTATATTCGATATTTGCGGCATAGCCTTTGTATTTCATCATGTTCATAGTGTGATACCTGCCAGGGTTAGAAAGTTACGGGCATCTTTAACTCGATATCGTAATGCGGCCTTATCGGGATGTGGACGATGGGAATCTGCCCGCACATCATTCAACGCAAAACTGACTGCAGATCCACTTCGTTCTGTCTGGACTGCGCCCAGGGCGATGAATAAAGCCTCGATGTAGAACAGTGCATTAGGACAGGACGTCCGTAAGTAGAATAACGCAGGAGCGGTTATCGAGGAGCATTTTCAGTTATAGCCACGCTACGGGATTGAGGCGTAGATGTGATCAGCTGGAGGAAATTTGGCAAGATTAGTAGTGTTCACTTTTCAGGGTTGAGTTTTTTAAGGCAAGCTAGTTTTTGACTGGTTTCCGTCATTTCTTCAAGGGCTTGTAGACGCTCTCGGACAGAGAGTTTAAGCGACTGCCGGATCATGGCGCGGCGGCTGCCTTCCCAGGTTGCATTATCCCAGGACTGTTCGGGTTTATGGGTTGTTTTGTTCATCTAAAATCATATTCAAATGTTCGATATCGTCAAGGTCGCGGTTCCGTCCCGCCTGTGTTTTCATTACAATTAATGTAGGGATACTGACCACTCGAACGGCTACATCTGCAAAAATATTTGTTGATAATGAAGTGTTGTATTCTATCTTAAAATCGAAAGGTTCGGTGACAAATATATCGATAGTGGTATCTGGGTACTGGTACGACTGAAGAGACAATACCTGCATGTTTTTGTTATTAATCCAGTCGTTACGCTTTTCTGCGTTAGCAAAATCATTTGCGGATACTGGGATAATCGGTGAGTAGCCGAGCGGCTCCAAAGCCGCTAGCGTTTTCTTAATATTGTCAGCATCGAGATTAATCACGAGATCCAGGTCAGATGTCATCCTTTGGTAGCCATGGATATTTACAGCCACGCCACCAGCAACCAAATATCGGACGCTGGCATGATTTAGGGCGAGAAAGACGCTTTCCAATGTGCTGAGTTTCATACTTAGCCGAGTTGATTATCTATGTGTCCTGCAATCGTGACATGCAGGCGATTCTTTATCAAATATTGAGGAAAATTAGGTTCTGTTTGGTTGAAGATTACGTACGCGGATAGATTAAGTGGTAATTTACGACTCAGGAGTCTTACCTAAAGGCAGGTAGCCGGTATCCCGATGATGTTTTCATCGTATCGTTGTACGGTTTCGTGATTATGTATTATTAAGCCATATTGGCAGGAATAGTTCTGGATGAATTCTCGGAGTGATCGGAGTGATTTGTTGGTGATGCGTTGCGCATATTTTATTTCTATCGGTAGCAGGCCAAATTCCCCCTCGAGTACCAGATCTATTTCTGCTCCAGCTCCGGTTCGGTAATGGAAGTACTCGAATTCAGCGCCCAGAGAGGTTAGGCCGCGAATGATATTTTCCGAAATCATTGTTTCCCACGAATGCCCCATCTGCGGATGAGTCAATAACATGTTCAGGTCGTGCAGGTGCAGTAAATGATGCAGCATACCGGTGTCTCTGAGATAACCTTTCGGATGTTTTATAATTCGCTTGGTCGCATTTTTTTCGTAGGCAGGAAGATGTCGCCAAATGAATGTTCCTTGAGCAATATTAAAATAGTCTCTCGCTGTAGGTTGAGAAACACCTAATAATCGGGAGACGTTTGAATAATTAATGATTTGACCGGATAGTTGGCTCAATAGCTGTGTAAATAATCGATACTTGTCTCCACTCAGTCTTGGGAAGGAGCGTAATATATCTCGATCTAGATAGGTTTGAATGTAGTTTTGCATCCATAATTTTTTGAATCTCACGGTGTTTTTGATCCAGGGCTCCGGATAGCCACCATTTAGCCAATGGCGCATTACTTCATCCAATGTGTGGATAGGAGTGAGCTCCCTGCTATGCGAGGCTAAGGCTTGTTGCATTATCAGGGGGTAGATGCTTGAAACAGGCTTCTCGTAAGCTTCTGCAAGATTGAAGGGCTCCATTTCGATAATGGCTACTCTCCCTGCCAGACTTTCAGAGATAGACCGGGTCAGTTCAGGAGAGCTGGAACCGGTAATGATAAACCGCCCACATTTGTCACGTTGGTTATCGATGGCCACCCTAAGAGCTGGATATAAATCGGGTAATAACTGACTCTCATCCATCGTAACCTTTTCGGGATTAAGGCGGAAAAACAGGTCTGGATTGGTTTGTATGATGTCTCGATCCTGTATTTTTTCCAGGTCATAATGAGTCCACTCTCCGGGTAATTGATGAATAAGCGATGTTTTACCGCATTGCCTGACCCCGATAATGGCTACGCATGGAAAAAGTTTTAGATACTCATCAAGAAGTGCTGCGTAATGTCTTTTCATACCTTGTAATATTAAATGTTATGTTTGAAAGTACAAGGTATTAATTGATGTGGTGTCGCTCGGGTAGCTAGTCAGAAATTAATCTATGCAGTTTTTCCATGGTGCAATGCGCTTCGCTTATTGACACCCTACAGGGCTGTATAAACCGCAGTTATTTCACGCCTTTGCAATGGCAGCTGGGGAAAGTTAATTTTGCCTATGGCAATCCCAATAAACTCCGTGTATGTTGCCGGCTTTTGGTTAAAATACGCGCATGAGCGGAAAGGTCTATATTAAAACCCACGGTTGTCAGATGAATGAGTACGATTCAGCGAAAATGCTGGACGTGCTGTCCGCTGGTTGCCAGCTTTCGGTGACGGATAATGAGGAAGACGCGGACGTCTTGCTGCTGAATACCTGTTCGATCCGCGAGAAGGCGCAGGAAAAGGTGTTTTCACAGCTGGGCCGATGGAAGAAGCTGAAGGCCAACAAGCCCGATATGGTGATTGGCGTCGGTGGTTGTGTGGCGAGCCAGGAAGGCGAGGCGATACGCGCCCGGGCGCCTTATGTCGACATGGTATTCGGCCCTCAAACCCTGCATCGCCTGCCGGAAATGCTTCACCAGTCTCGTTCCACTGGTTCTGCCGTTGTCGATATAAGCTTTCCCGAAATCGAAAAATTCGACCACCTGCCGGAACCCAAATCCGATGGGGTCAAAGCCTTTGTCTCGATCATGGAGGGCTGCAGTAAATATTGTACCTTCTGCGTCGTACCTTATACCCGTGGCGAAGAAATTAGCCGTCCACTGGACGACGTGATAGCCGAAGTCGTCTCACTAGCCGAACAGGGTGTACGCGAAGTGAACCTGCTCGGTCAAAACGTGAATGCCTACCGGGGGGTAATGGACGATGGCGATATCGCCGACCTGGCTTTGCTAATCCATTATGTCGCGGCGGTCGACGGCATCGACCGAATTCGCTATACCACCTCGCACCCGGTCGAGTTTTCGGATAATTTGATTGAAGCCTATGCCACCGTGCCGGAGCTGGTCAGCCATCTGCATCTGCCGGTGCAGAGCGGTTCCGATCGTATTTTAATGATGATGAAGCGCGGCCATACGGCACTTGAGTACAAACACAAGATCAATAAGCTACGGAAAGTTCGCCCTGATATCAGCCTGTCGTCAGACTTTATCATCGGTTTCCCGGGAGAAACTGAGGCCGATTACAATGCCACTATGAAGCTCATCGACGATATCGGTTTCGATGCTTCGTTCAGCTTTATTTACAGTGCCAGACCCGGCACGCCGGCGGCTTTCATGCCTGATAACGTGGCCATGGAAACCAAGAAGCAACGATTGAAGCGATTGCAGGATAAACTGCTCGATCAGGCCAATAGAATTTCTCGACAAATGGTTGGTACCACCCAGCGTATTCTGGTGGAAGGGGTGTCGCGTAAGAGTGATGACGAAATGCAGGGGCGGACAGAGAATAACCGCGTCGTTAACTTTGTTGGTGCCGATTCCTTAGTTGGCCAGTTTGTGGCGGTACAGATTACCCAGGCATTGAATAATTCGTTAAAAGGAGAGTTGGTTAATAATGGCTAAGGCGTCCC
>JAOUJX010000017.1 GCA_029882955.1 Gammaproteobacteria bacterium | reverse complement strand
AATGCGGTCAAACTGTTTATTTTCAGCCGTGCCATATAATTGATGTTTATAAAGATTAAAACACATGAATAAAAAGGGGGGGCAGAGTAAATGATTTGTAGTTCCATCCAACTTACACTACTCCCAACTAGTTTGAATCGGAAAACCCATGCCCCGACTATCCAGATTAAACCTGCCGGGGGTCCCACAACATGTTATCCAACGAGGGAACAACAAACAGGTTAGTTTCAAGACCGCAGTAAGGTTTTAAGACGCGAGGCATGGATGGACTATGCGCCTTAACGCATTGTTTTTAATTCATATTTTGGGCGGATAGGTCAGACTCTAACCCCTTTGATCGGATAAAAGGATAATATCTGCTTTCAATTCCCGGGTATTTGAATTGCGAAAAGGCAGCCGATGTGGCAGTAGTTCTGTTAGTTCATCGATTGGAATGGGTCTGGAGAAATAATATCCCTGGCCATAACGGCCCCCCATTTCTTTGATTAACTCGGCGGCTTTGGAAGATTTAATACCTTCCGCGATTACTTCGCTGCCCAGGTCATTGATCAAACCTATAGTTGCCCGGACAATTGCCCTGTCTCTGGAATCGTATTCCATATCGAGTACAAACGATTTATCAATTTTAATGTAGTCGACTTCTAGTTCCTTGAGATAGGCCAGCGAACTCATGCCTGTGCCAAAATCATCGATGGAAAGTTTTACACCAATTTTTCTAAGTTGCCTAAAAACCGCTTTAGTCGTTTTTATATCTAGCATAGAAGCTGATTCGGTTAATTCTATTTCAAGCAATTCTGCTGATACGTCGTATCGATCCAGAACGTTACAGATAAACGGTACTAATTCCGGGTCTGCCAGATTAAAAGGTGAGATGTTTACAGCGACAGTAATTACCAGATTCTCATCCAGCCATTGGCGAATTTGTTGAACCGCCTGATCGATAATATAGTAACTGAATTCGTTGACCCGACCGCCCTGTTCGATAAGACCAATAAAATCCATGGGTGGAATCACTCCAAGTTCCGGATGCTTCCAGCGCACCAGCGCTTCAACCCCCTTTATTCTTCGTGTCTGCAATACTACTTTAGGCTGGTAGTACAGGACAAACTGTCCTTGTTCCAATGCACTATTCAGTTCACTGTTTAGCCTCACTCGTAAAATAGTATGAGTGTCATCTTCTTCGTGATAAATTCGAACTCCCTGACGGGATTTTTTTGCCTGATACATGGCAATATCCGCTCGTTTTACCAATGTATCTGCGTCTTCACCATGTTCAGGGAAGCAGGCAATACCGATACTGGCACCGATTTCGAGCTGGTTGTGATTAACCATGACCGGTTCGCGACATGACTGGATGATCTGATTGGCTATTTTTTGGGCCTGATCGATACCGGTATCAGGGCACCAGACTATAAATTCATCACCACCGATCCGGACCAGGATAACTGAAGGTGACAGGACTTCACGGAATTTTTTTGATAATGCTATGAGTAAATCATCACCCACTGCGTGGCCTAGTGTGTCGTTGACTTCCTTAAATCGATCCAGATCTATCAAAAGCAAAGCGGCCCTGGACTGATTTGGTTTGGAAATATCCAGAGTTTTATGTGGTCGGGTAAACTCCTCGATACATTCAATTAATTTCACCCGATTGGGTAAGCTGGTCAAAGGATCATGGGTTGCCATAAAAGAAAGCAGTTCGTTATTTTTCTTAACTCGCTTAACGATCAGTGCGGAAACAAACAGGGCGCTCCAGACGGCCAGCCAAAAAGTTAAAAACGCAGTTACTGAAAGTCTTCGAGCAACATATTGCAGTGCCTGTTCTAGTGATTCAGGATGCTTCATGAGGGTGATAGTGGCAGCCTGGGGAGACCCACTGCTTCGTGCTACCCATAAGTAGGCAACATCCTTGTACTCGATTGTTCCACTACTGTTTGGATCGAAATTCGGTGTCGACTGAATGATCGAAAGCATTCTGTCGTCGATGCCTTCTCCGACGACCTCCTGATGATTGATTTCTATCTTGAATAGTATCGGTGATCTGCTCTCAGTGTTATTTGTGTGTCCATTTAGACTGGAAAATATTAGCTTTCGATAGGCCGTATTTTTTGAGGCGATTACCTGAGCTAAAAGAATATCCGCCTGAGTTTCTAATCCGTTTAGTTCGGTCGACTGACCCAGATCAGCAGCCAACCTGTTAGCAACGATAGTAGAAATTGCGGATACGAGAACCGCGAGGCCTATGGACGCAACGATAAGTCGAGAGCGAAGGCCGCGTAAATCCTGGAGTTGGGTAATTGTGCCCATGCGCCGGCTAAATTATCTGTTGTTACTGCTCGGCTCTGGTGTTTATACCCGCGAAATGATAGACAATACACCAACCCGATGCCAGGGATATGAGGTTGACGATACCGAAGGCCACTAAAATACTCTGTACGATAAGGTCGCCTATCAGCTCGTTACCGAATAATCCAAAGTAAATGGTTATCACACCAAGAACACCACGAATGCCTCGATCAAGCGCATTTAAATTCTTATCTGGGAAGCTCATGTTCATATTCCATTACAGGGGTTGTAGATACAGGTCGTCACTATATTTCCTCATAATCTAAGGGTTAGGGTAAATTGATTTATTGTTTTTTCTGATTCACGCTGATCTAAATTAGTTCGAAACAGAAAACCCATGCTTCGACTACCAGGTCTAAACCCGCCGGGCTTCCCGCATCATGTAATCGGATGGTGAATTTATCCGCTCCGTCTCTCTATCCCGTTCCAAACCTGACCCGATTCCAGGCACGTTCATGCAGGTAGTATAGTAAAGTTTTGGTTAAAACTTCGGAGAGTCCAATCGCCAATGCGGTATTTACATTTTGCGTGAACAGCCAGGAAAGCAGGATGGTGTCCAGCGAACCCGTAATTCGCCAGGAAAGCGCCTTGAGCAAACTTCGGACAGGTTTTTCACGCACTTCGGTTTGACGAACTTTCGCTTTCTCGTTGATCAGGGTTTCGGCTACTAACATGGTTAATCTCTTATGCGTTTATAGTTAAGGGCTTGGTTGCGTCAGTATTTGTTCGAGATCACCTGCAATGGTTGATTTAGCCAATGCGCTCAGGCCGGTAAGCCAGATTACCTGCGGCTTTTGAGGCTTTTGTTGTGCGCGTGTCGACTGGTTCATGGGATGGCTATGCCAGGCAATATTGTTGCTCATGTCGATTCCTTGATTTAGTTTGAAAAATAATGAGATTAACTTTTTACGAATGCAGCCCGCACTCGCGTTTTAGCCCAAAAAAACGCGTTTGTTCCTCACTCATACCGGGTTCGAGCGGTCGGCTGGTATGTCGATCACCAACCGATACGTAACCTTGCTCCCATAACGGGTGATAGGGCAACTGGTGTTGGGTTAAATAACGATGAACATCGCGTTGGTGCCAGTCGATAACCGGGTGGAACTTGAAGCGACCCTGCTGGATGCTGAGAATGGGTAACGACTCACGAGTCGAAGACTGATCTCTGCGCAACCCGGCGAACCAGGTTTGAATCCCGAGTGATTGCAGGGCTTGTTTCATGGGTTCGACCTTGTTGACCTGATTGTATTGATCGATGCCCGACTCACCCTGTAGCCAGAGCTTCCCATCGCGTGCCTCCTGCCAGGCCGCCGAGACTCTGGGTTGAAAGTAATGCAGATTGAGTTTTAATCGCTCCGACAAGGTATCGATAAACCGGTAAGTCTCATCAAACAGATATCCGGTATCGACCAGAATTACCGGTATGTCGGCTTTGATTTCGGTTACCAGGTGTAGCATCAACGCGCTTTGAATGCCGAAACTGGAGGATACTGCATGCCCTTCAGGTAAATATTCGATTGCCCATTGCACGCGCTCCTGAGCGCTTAACTTTTCGAGGCCGGTATTAATTCCATTGAGTAGTTTATGATTACCATCGAGTAAAGCTTGTGCTGTATCGCTATTAATTGAAATAGTTTCGGTAGTATTAAAATCAGATGATCGATCGTCGACCAGGTGCATAGTTACTCCTAATAAATAATATTGATGCGGGCATTAGTTGCGTTGTTCGAGAGTGTACGAAGAATGTTTAGTCAAATAAATCGATTAAAACTAATTTAATATCTGGATATTTGATATAGAGGGTTTTTTCTTTCGGCCGCAAGTTAATCTCTAGTCAAACACGTAAACCCAGTACAATGACCAGAAAGTGTTAGTAGAAGAGAGAATCCATGAGCCGATATTCGAAAAAACAGACTGTGTCTCAGGAGACCCAGAGCGAAGCTAAGAAGTTAGCAAAGGCTAATCAGCGTCCCGGTCAGACCAAGGAGCAAACCCGGCTAATCGCTCAGGGCATTCAGAAAGGCATAGAGCAATACAAGAAGCAGCATAAGGCGAAATCACGCGAACTGGATAAGCGGCTAAAAACAGCGCAATCAAAAACTGAGCCTGCTGCCGAAAAAGAATATAAAGAGCAGGTTATCAACCGGCAACATTGGCTGCCCTGGGTTCTGCTTTTACTGACCTGGTCAGGTGTGGGCGTTTATTACTACTTTAGCTAGGAACCGTTGCTATAGTTCAATTCGATAATACGCCGGGTATCGTCAGCCAGGTCTTCAAGCCCCAGATTTTCGTAGGCCTGTAACTGTAGTTTGAGCGCAGCCTCAACTGCGGCGGTACCCTGGTAATCCTGCAATATTGTTTTGGTGCGATTTGCTGCGGCAACCCAGGCATCGCGAGAGGCGTAGTATTGCGCGACTTTGAGATCGGCCCTGGCAATTTGTTCGCGCAGGTAAATCATTCTTTGACGTGAGTCTTCGGCGTAGGCGCTGGTCGGAAACCTTCTAATTAATAACTGAAAATCGTCGTAAGAATTGACCAATATCGACTTATCGTAATCGGCATTGTCACGATCGTGTAGTTTGTCGAGGATACCTCCGCCGCGATTAAAATTAATCAATCCGCGCAAATAATAAGCGTAATCTACCGATTCATGCCGTGGGTTAAGCTTGATGAATCTCTCGATTGCGGCAATGCTGGACTCGTGCTCATCGAATTTATAATAGGCGTAGGCAACATCGAGCTGCGCCTGAGTCGCATATTTACCGAAAGGAAAGCGCGACTCGAGGGTTTCGTATTGCTCGATAGCAGTGAGATAATTGCCATCGTCCATATGAGATCGAGCGCTGCGATAAAGCTTCTCGACCGTCCAGTTCAGGGTTGTGTCGACTTCTTTTACCGGACCGCAGGCGGATAGTAGAAGGCCAAGAAATAGGATTAAGGTGACGCGCATAATGTGTATGATTACGAAAAGTTAACAGTTGCCTGCTTGCCGAACAGGCAAACACGAAGTATAACCAGTCCATGAAATTAATACAGCAACAGTATCGAATCGATGACGAAAATGCCGGCAACCGCCTCGATCAAGTTCTTAGTCATTTACTCCCCGAGTATTCTCGCAGCAAAATTCAGGAATGGATACGTGAAGGATTTGTGTGTCTCAATCAGAAACCCTGTAAGCCGCGACAAAAGGTTTATGCGAATGACCTGATAGACCTCGATGTGCCCGTTGTTGCCCGTCTGACCGATCAGCCGCAGCCGGTAGAATTCGAAATATTGCATCAGGATGACGAACTATTTGTCATCAACAAGCCCGCTGGCCTGGTGGTACACCCCGCAGCAGGGCATCACGATGGTACTTTAGTCAATGGCTTGCTGAATATCGATGCCAGCCTGGAGCAGCTACCCCGGGCGGGTATAGTGCACCGGCTCGACAAGGATACAACCGGGGTTATGGTGGTGGCCCGTAACTTAACTGCGCACCACTGGTTAGTCGATCAATTGCAGCAGCGTCTGGTAAAGCGAGAATATATCGCGATTACCCAGGGGGTTGTCACTGCCGGGCGGACGATCGAAACAGGCATCGACCGCCACCCGGTGAACCGCAAAAAAATGGCGGTGAGTGAGCGTGGCAAACAGGCAATAACGCATTTCCAGGTGGTGAAGAAATTCCAGCATCACAGCCTGATCGACGTGCAACTGGAGACGGGTAGAACGCATCAGATTCGTGTTCACATGGCGCATATCAAGTACCCCTTGCTCGGTGACCCGGTATATGGCGGCCGAGAGCGTATCCCGCGTGGCATAGACGAGAATCTGGCGCAGGTAATTCGAGCATTTAATCGACAGGCTTTACATGCCCGGCGTCTGAGTTTCGAGCACCCCGCCAGCCACCAGCTTTGTCAGTTTGAAGCCGATATTCCTGCTGACTTTCAGCAGATGCTGGATGCTTTGGAATCGGCTGAATGAAAAAGATATGTCATTGATTACTATCGTTAAACCGAATTGGGACGCGCCGGTTAAAGTCTCCGCCTGTTGTACTACGCGAGCTGGTGGCGTGAGTCTCCAGCCTTTTGACGGGCTGAATCTGGCTGGCCATGTTGGCGACAATGAGCAATCGGTGACAACCAATCGGAGCCTGTTGAAGGACCAGCTAAGTCTGCCTGCCGAGCCTTGCTGGTTGAGTCAAACCCATAGTACACGAGTCGCCAGCCTGGAAAGATGCGGGACTTACAATGCGGATGTCGATGCCGCCATTACCCGCGATGTCGATACCATTGCAGTCGTCATGACGGCGGATTGTCTGCCCATATTACTATGTAACCGAGAGGCGACCGAGGTGGCCGCTGTCCATGCCGGCTGGCGTGGGCTGGCCGATGGCATAATTGAAAAGACGCTGGACAAAATGAATTCAGGCTGCGGGCAATTGCTGGCCTGGATTGGCCCGGCAATCAGCCAGCCACGGTTTGAAGTTGGCGACGAAGTGCGGGAAATATTTGCACGAAATAATCCGGCTGCCGAAGCCCGGTTCATCGCTAATCGTCCGGGCCACTGGCTATGTGATCTGCCGGGGCTGGCGTTAGATATTCTCGCCCATCAGGGTGTTAACTCGGTGAAATTATCTGGATTATGTAGTTTTGAAGATGAGACCCGGTTTTTTTCTTATAGACGGGAAAAAGTCACGGGAAGAATGGCCAGTATGATCTGGATCAACTCGACAACTTGAAAATAACCATATCAATCCTACTTATTTAGACAGATACGACAGGGCATTTCGACAGAGCTGCCCGCGAAACCGTTTAATTTCAGAGGATTTTATATATGAGAATGGATCGGCTAACCAGCAAGTTCCAGGAAGCCCTGGGTGATGCCCAATCGCTAGCCGTAGGACGCGATCACCAGTTTATTGAACCCGTGCACCTGATGGTTGCGCTACTCGATCAGCAGGGTGGTTCGGTTCGGCCGCTGTTTACGCATGCCGGTGTTAATATCAGTTTACTGCGCTCGCAGTTGACTGAGCTGCTGGAAAAACAGGCACGTGTCGAAGGCACTGGCGGTGATCTGCATATTTCCAACGCGCTGGCAAAATTACTCAATGTGACCGACAAACTTGCCCAGGAGCGTAAGGATCAGTTTATTTCATCCGAGTTATTCGTGCTCGCGGCGATGGAAGAAAAGGGCCCTCTGGCGGATGTTCTACTATCGTCGGGTGCGAAAAAACAGTCGATCACCGAGGCGGTAGAAGCTATCCGTGGCGGGCAGAGTGTCGATGACGCCAATGCGGAAGACCAGCGTATGGCGCTGGAGAAATACACTATTGACCTGACCGAGCGCGCCGAACAGGGCAAGCTCGACCCGGTGATTGGTCGTGATGAAGAAATTCGTCGCGCGATACAGGTATTGCAACGCCGAACTAAAAATAACCCGGTGCTAATCGGTGAACCCGGCGTCGGTAAGACCGCAATAGCGGAAGGTCTGGCTCAACGAATTATTAACCACGAAGTCCCCGAAGGTCTGAAGAACAAAAGGCTGCTATCGCTCGACATGGGGTCGCTAATTGCGGGTGCCAAGTTTCGGGGTGAATTCGAAGAACGCCTCAAGGCTGTATTAAATGATCTGTCAAAAAACGAAGGGCAGATAATATTGTTTATTGACGAATTACATACCATGGTGGGAGCGGGTAAGGCCGAGGGTGCGATGGATGCCGGCAACATGCTCAAACCTGCGTTGGCGCGGGGTGAGTTGCATTGTATTGGCGCGACTACACTGGACGAGTACCGACAATATATCGAAAAAGACGCGGCATTAGAGCGCCGATTCCAGAAGGTGCTGGTACAGGAACCCTCGGTGGAAGACACCATCGCTATTCTGCGTGGCCTAAAGGAACGATATGAACTACACCACGGCGTCGATATTACCGATCCCGCAATTGTAGCTGCGGCGACGCTGTCCTACCGCTATATCACCGACCGGCAGTTACCTGACAAGGCTATCGATTTGATCGACGAGTCTGCGAGTCGGATTCGCATGCAAATCGACTCTAAACCCGAAGATATGGATCGCCTCGAGCGCCGTCTGATTCAGCTTAAGATCGAGCGCGAAGCACTGAAGAAAGAAAGCGACGCCGCCAGCAACAAGCGCCGTGATATTCTGGAATCGGAAATCAATCAGCTTGAACGTGAATATTCAGATCTGGACGAAGTCTGGAAGTCTGAGAAAGCAGCACTGCAAGGCACCACGCATGTCAAGGAAGCGTTAGAGCGGGCGCGCCTCGATTTGGAGACCGCGCAGCGCGCTGGTGATCTGGCGCGCATGTCGGAGTTGCAGTACGGCAGAATTCCAGAGCTTGAAAAACAACTCGATCTCGCCAGTAATGTTGAAATGCAGGGTATGAAGCTGTTGATCAACAAGGTCGGAGAAGAGGAAATTGCCGAAGTCGTATCGCGTTGGACCGGTATTCCGGTGTCGAAGATGCTGGGCTCCGAGCGCGAGAAATTACTCGCCATGGAAGAAGCTATCGGGCACCGTGTGGTAGGTCAGGGCGAGGCGGTTAGCGCTGTGTCGGATGCGATTCGTCGTTCGCGGGCTGGTTTGTCTGACCCGAAAAGGCCTAACGGTTCTTTCCTGTTTCTCGGTCCAACCGGGGTGGGGAAAACCGAGCTGACCAAGGCGTTAACCGAATTTCTATTCGATACCGAAGACGCGATGATCCGTATCGATATGTCTGAATTCATGGAAAAACACAGTGTTGCCCGCCTGGTCGGCGCTCCTCCGGGCTATGTGGGTTACGAGCAGGGTGGCTATTTAACCGAGGCAGTACGTCGACGCCCCTATTCGGTGATTTTACTCGATGAGGTCGAAAAGGCGCACCCGGATGTATTCAATATTCTGTTGCAGGTGCTCGACGATGGACGGCTGACCGATGGTCAGGGACGTACAGTCGATTTCCGCAATACCGTCATTGTTATGACTTCGAATTTAGGCTCTACCGAAATTCAGTCCATGGCAGGCGACAGTCGGTATGAAGAAATTAAAGAGGCGGTGATGCAGCAGGTGTCGAATCACTTCAGGCCGGAATTTATCAACCGTATCGACGAAACCGTGGTATTCCACCCACTGACTCAGGAGCAAATTCGTGTCATAGCGCAAATCCAGATGCAGGGATTAATCGAACGCCTGAAGGAAAAGGATTTAAGTCTGCAGGTCAGCGAAGCCGCATTTGACGAGCTTGGCGCAGTAGGATTCGATCCTGTGTACGGTGCCAGGCCGTTGAAACGCGAAATTCAGCAGCTGATTGAAAATCCGATAGCGCGGGCTTTACTGGCGGGTGATTACGTCGCAGGAGACCAGATTCGGGTTGAGGTTAATGATCGAAATGAATTCATTATTACGCAATAGCCGAGGTAGGATGGCTGCCCTGATAGCTAAATAATTTGTAAGGTTCTCAGCGATAATTAAATGCAACTATAATATAGAATAAATTCGTGACATTTGAAGCTTTTCCATCCAGTTTATGGCTATAATCTATTTGGTATAAAAGTTATTAGAGGCAGTTCATTAGCATGGTCGATATTAGATTCAAATTACTGTGGGCAGGTAATCATTAACCAGTATGGCTGTGCTAAGTTCCCTACTATTTAGTCGTACTTTAAAGCAATTTCTTGAATGCCAGGATTTGACAAGTGCTAAAGGTATTGAGTTAACTAATAAAATCAGCGGATCGGCTAAGGATTCGCTGGAAAGACTGATCGAAACTATTCCAGAGACTAAAAACCCGCATCGTGATGTTCTGAAGAAGATTTGCCTGGAGCACGCGGTTGGTGCTAATCAGGAATTACTGCTAAGTATTCTGGAAAACGAAACTACTCTAGTACGTGCAACCGCAGCGGATATCCTTTCGCAATCGACCCGAATTAATGTGAGTAAATTATTCAAGCATTTGCACGAAACTGATGTGTCAAAGTCTGAAATTATCGATATTCTCAGTACTCAGAAACAGCTTCTTAAACCTGAGCAAATTATTAATAACGCCCTGAAACTGGAAGCGATATATGCGGAACGTTTACTAGATCTGGCTAAAGATTGTGAAACCCCTGCCGACTTTGACGGTCTATTGATTGAGCCCGAAGGTATTGAAAACCCGAATATCAAAATTAAATTGCTGCGTTATCTATCGCAACTCAAACAGCCAGAAGCGGCCAGAATCATAGGTAAGTTTTTTACCGATAAAAACAAGACGATTGTTCTTGAGGCATTGAAATCTTTGAGAGCCTTGTCGGTCCCGTTCGACGCAGCGGTAATTTTACCCTTTATAGAAACCATGTCAGAGCACGAGCGCCAAATAGGCATGGAAATTATTTGCCAGCAGGCCAGCCCCGAGCTGGTGCCCAAACTGGCACCCTGGACTACTGGCAAATCGGATGAAACGCGTGAAATATTTATTAAGCTACTGGTAGATAACGCGACGAATGAAAGTCTGGAAAAGTTTTTACTGCGGCTCGACCAACAGGAATGGTGGGGTAAGGACCAGGCTGTTAAATGCATGCTTCGCCTGGGTGAAGAAAATCTTTTCAAGTCGGCTCAGGGACTGGTCGAACATTCACAGGAATTCGTTCGTAATACCGCGCAGCAGCTGGCAGCTCAAATGGGTGGCGCTGCCGATCTCGATAGCCTGAAAGAATCAGCGATGCACGAAAGTTGGCAGATACGCGATAACGCGATCAAGTTAATCGGCTTCTGTGGCCAGCGGGAAGCGCTATTAGTGTTAAAAGAGGTGCTCAAGCAGTGGCCGACATCTGCCGCGGGAATTTTAAAGGCAGTCGTTCAACTCGGATTTAGCAAGGGGCTTGAAATAGCATTTGCCTGTTTAAAATTGCCGGAGGCAGCCACGCAGAGAGAGGCCCTGATTGCTGTTTCAAAGTTAACGACTAAACAGCATGCTGGCAATGTACGCGAAACCGTGATGCGCATGGTACCGAAGCTACAGGCAACGGTAAAAGATACTGCCAAAGAGGTTGTCACTCAGCTGACTAATGATTTTAAACTTCCCGAGCTAAAAATCGATAGCAAAGATTTTTTTGAAACTCGATTGCTCGAAATTGTAGATACTCAGGATGTAAGCCAGGTTATAGGGAATAGCAGGCCGCCCGTTGAAGAGCAAAAAACAGAGGTGGTGAGGTTCCAGAATATTGAAGAATTAAAAGAGAACGACCTGTGGATGGATCGTTATCGGATTAAAAGGGAGATTGGCCGAGGCGCGATGGGCCGGGTTATGCTGGCCGAGGACGAGATGGTAGGCGAATCACTGATCCTGAAGTTCATGCATCCAGAACTGACCGCCGACGGCGCATCGCGAGAACGCTTCTTACGCGAAGTAAAATACTCGCGTAAGGTGAGTCATGCCAATGTTATCCGCATCCACGATATGCTTTTTAAGGATAGCCTCTGTGCGATATCGATGGAGTTCTTCAAGAGTCGTGGTATCGATGAATTATTGAAGGAAAAGAAGAAATTCGGGGCGATTGAAGGTCTGGATATTTTGTATCAGGTGGCCGAAGGTATGTCAGCAGCGCATAAGCAACAAGTCATACATCGCGATCTTAAACCGAGCAATATTTTAATCGATGACACTGGTCTGGTGAAGGTGGTGGATTTTGGTATCGCTTCGGCTTCGTCGAATACGGATTCAACGCTGACCAAAACCGGTTCAATTATTGGTACCCCGGCTTACCTGTCACCGGAACGTGCGAAGGGGCTGGAGGCTCACGAGCGTTGTGATATTTATGCACTGGGTATTATTGCTTATTGTATGTTTACCGGACAGTTACCCTACAAGGGCGAGCCCATGGCTATTTTGTTCCAGCATCTCGAAGGTAATGCATCGCCAATTCATGAAGTCGATAAATCGATCAGTCCGAGACTGAGTCTGTTAGTACAGAAAATGATGGCGGTAGAGGCCGATAACCGGATACAGACCATGGATGAAGTCTGTAAGGTTATTCTGGATACAAAGAAGAAATTATAAATCACTTTCCTGGAAACAATATGACAATCCAGTCTGTTATCGAATCTAAATTATCTAATGCTTTCCATATCGGGCACCTTGATGTGGTAAATGAAAGTCATATGCATAATGTGGCACCCGGCTCTGAGTCGCATTTTAAGGTCACGATAGTCAGCGAAAATTTTGATGATGTACTATTAATCAAGCGCCATCGACTGGTAAATGCCGCCCTGGCTGACGAGTTACGGCAAATTCACGCACTCGCGCTGCATACGCTGACCCCGCAGGAGTGGTCTGATCGTCAGGGTAAGGTCTCCGATTCACCGAAATGTCGCGGTGGTGGTAAGAATCAGTAGCTGAGTCGTTGCTGGTTATAAAATGCCCTGTCCACCGGGGTTGGTGGTGAAAATCGTAGACAGTATTTCCAGGTACGGTAGGTCGTGTCTCTCTGAAAGTTCTACAGCCCGTTGCATGTACCCGGTCATTTCTCGCTGCGGGGGGGTGTTGCGCAAGGCATAGGTGAGTGTGTTATCCAGGCCTTCTACCGACAGACTGATGGTCTGGCGATTAAATACTCTTTGTAAGTCACGATAGTATTGATCGAACTGGTGCTCGCTATTAATCAGTAAGTTGCAGGCCAGTCCCCCCTGTTCACTGAGTCGGTCTGAAAACTGTCGCATCGAATCGGCCTCTAACAACCAGGCAGGGGATTGATTGCCGATGAATACATCGCTGATAATTAAATCGAATACCTGATCGCAATTTTTGAGGTAATGAAGTGCATCGTCGATGACATAAGACAGTCGTGCGTCGCTTAACGGCAATGCCATTTTCTGATGCATGGCCGCCAGTAATTCGGCATCGATATCGACTGCGGTGATCAAACACTGCGGATAATGCTTACGAAAAAAATGGATCAGCGACCCGCCAGCGGTGCCGAGGATCAGAATATTCGCCGGTTCGGATAGAAATAACAGGATGCCCATGAGATGAGACAGGTTTTTAAGTTCGAGTTTATGTGGTGATTTCAGGTTGATCGTGCTTTGCCTGACGCCCCCGCCGGCATAAAGATTCAGCAGGTCGCCATCCTGCCGGATTGTGATCTGATTATATGCGGTGTGTAACTTGAAAATTGATGAAGTCGATGCCATATCTGTTTTGAAATACCTGCTGATCTGATTATCAGGCATATTACTAGTTTTTTTCGATGATTTTACTGAAACGATCAGTATTACTGTTACCAAATATTGGAAATCTTTAAATACTATTATAAAATCCCGTGCCTTTTTTATTAATACGCTAATATTTTGCTAACCGTGGGTCTATGGTGACGGAGATAGACGATGCCTATTTACGAGTATATCTGTACAGAATGTGAACATGATCACGAAGCCTTGCAAAAGATGAGTGACGCAGCTTTGGTGGATTGTCCTGCCTGTAGCGAGCCTGCGTTGAAGAAAAAAATCTCAGCACCCGGTTTCAGGTTAAGTGGTAGCGGCTGGTACGAAACCGATTTCAAATCAGATAAGCAAAGAAATCTGGCAGAGTCGGGTAAGAAAGACGGCAAGAAAAAGGAAGCGAAACCAGCAGCGAAAGAGCCCGCCAGTAAGAAGGATGCGGCTGCCTGAATCAATCATCCAGTGGCTATAACTTAAATAGCCGGATTATTAAATTAAATACAATTACCTTGGGATAATCATATCAATATGCGTACGCATTTCTGTGGAGAACTAAATCAGCAGCACATCGATCAACAAATAACCGTTTGCGGCTGGGTTAACCGTCGTCGTGATCATGGTGGTGTCATATTTGTCGATCTACGCGATAAAAAAGGTATGCTACAGGTGGTAGTCGATCCTGACGATGCAAACATGTTCGCGTTAGCTGAGTCGGTTCGAAACGAATTCGTATTAAAGGTAACTGGTAAGATCCGGCTTCGTCCCGAGGGTACGCTTAACCCCGACATGCCAACTGGCGAAGTCGAGTTGCTGGCACAGGAGTTGCAAATTTTAAATAGCTCCGAAACACCGCCGTTTCAGCTTGACGACGATGATGTTCACGACGATATTCGTCTGCGCTATCGTTATATGGATTTGCGCCGTCCCGAAATGCAATACCGCATGCAGTTGCGTGCCAAAGTGACGCATTTTATGCGCAGCTGGCTGGAAGAAAATGAATTCCTCGACATCGAAACGCCGATGCTGACCCGTGCCACGCCCGAGGGCGCACGCGATTACCTGGTTCCGAGTCGAACTCACGGCGGTTCATTTTTCGCATTACCGCAATCGCCGCAGTTGTTTAAGCAGTTGCTGATGATGTCGGGAATGGATCGTTACTATCAGATCGTACGCTGTTTTCGCGACGAGGATTTGCGCGCCGACCGCCAACCTGAATTTACCCAGCTCGACATAGAAACATCGTTTATGGATGAAGAGGGTATCATGGGGATGATGGAGTCAATGATGCGTGGTCTGTTCAAGACGGTCATGTCGGTTGACATCGAAGCGGAATTTCTTCGTATGAGTTACGCCGAGGCCATGGAGCGTTTCGGTTCGGATAAGCCCGATTTACGTATTTCGCTGGAACTGAAGACAATCTCCGATTTACTCGCAGATGTCGAATTCAAGGTATTCTCCGGCCCTGCAAATGATACAGATGGCCGGGTGGCCGCGCTTCTCGTACCCGGTGGTAATTCGCTTTCGCGCAAGGAAATAGACGGCTATACCGACTTTGTCGGCGTGTATGGTGCTAAAGGGCTGGCATACATCAAATGCAACGATGTCAGCCAGGGCCGTGACGGTTTGCAATCACCAATATTGAAATTTCTGCCCGATGAGGCGATTACCGAAATACTGGCCCGCACCGGCGCAAAAACCGGTGATTTAATCTTCTTCGGCGCCGATAAAACTAATATTGTTAACGAATCGCTGGGTGCATTGCGCATAAAAGTCGCTCAGGATCTGGACCTGGTAGAATCAGGCTGGAAATTTCTTTGGGTAGTTGATTTTCCAATGTTCGAGCACGACGCTCGTGAAAACCGCTGGAACGCCCTGCATCATCCATTCACCGCACCGAGTACCGATGATGCCGACGAACTCGAAGCCAATCCCGGTGGTATGTTATCGCGCGCGTACGATATGGTGTTAAACGGTACTGAGCTCGGTGGTGGTTCGATACGTATCCATAAAAACGATATGCAGCAACGCGTACTTAAATTACTCGGTATCGATGAGCAGGAAGCTGAAGATAAATTTGGGTTCTTACTAAATGCCCTGCGATATGGTTGTCCGCCGCATGGGGGCATCGCCTTTGGTCTCGATCGAATGGTGATGTTAATGGCCGGAGCGAGTTCTATTCGCGATGTTATGGCGTTTCCGAAGACGCAGACAGCTGCCTGTTTATTGACGTCGGCACCATCGACGGTGAGTGATAAGCAGTTAAAGGAGCTCTCAATTCGTTTGCGTAAGCCGAAAGCCGATGGTTGATTGGCAGCAGCCTGAGCAAATGTTAGAATTTTTCGACACCCACTAAATAGAATCCCGTCATGGTAGCTACTGCGATAGACCTACAGCCTTATGTCTCGTTAAACGACGACGATTGCGAGCAGCGCATCGTTAATGCCAGGGCTGCTCTCGGTGATCGCGTCGTTATACTGGGGCATCATTATCAGCGTGACGAGGTTTTCAAACACGCCGATTTTTCTGGTGATTCATTAAAGCTGTCGCGAGAAGCGACTAATTCGAAAGCCGAATATATCATTTTTTGCGGCGTGCACTTTATGGCCGAAGTGGCCGATATTATTTCGCGACCGGAGCAGATTGCTATATTGCCTGATCTTTCAGCGGGCTGTGCGATGGCTGATATGGCTGACCTCGAACAGGTAGAGCGCGCCTGGAAGGAACTCTCCAGTGTACTCGATGCCGATGAAGCTATTACACCGGTGACTTATATTAACTCAGATGCCAATCTGAAATCATTTTGTGGTCGACATGGTGGTATTGTCTGCACTTCGACCAATGCGCAAAGTATTCTCGACTGGTCTTTTGCCCAGCGCGAAAAAGTATTGTTTTTCCCCGACCAGCATCTGGGTCGTAATACCGGTTTCAAGATGGGTATCCCGCTCGAGGATATGGTGATCTGGGATTACGATTTACCCATGGGCGGGTTGACTGCGGATCAAATCCGGCAGGCAAAAATTATATTGTGGAAAGGTTTCTGCTCGGTTCACCAGATGTTTAAACCCGAGCAAATCGAAAACTTCCGGCGCGAAGTACCGGACGGTAAAGTGATATCGCATCCTGAAGCGAGCTTTGAAGTTTGTCAGCAATCCGACTATGTTGGCTCGACCGAATTCATCATCAAGACCATAGAGGCTGCCGAGCCGGGCAGTCACTGGCTGGTAGGTACCGAATTGAATCTGGTGAATCGCTTGCATCAGTCCTTACAAAAAGATAATAAAACCGTGCAGTTTATGTCGAATATGGTTTGTATGTGCTCGACCATGTTTCGTATCGACCCTCAGCATCTGGCCTGGGTGCTGGAGAATCTGGTTGAAGGAAATGTTGTGAACCAGATATCTGTCGATAGCGAAGTTGCCGATAATGCCCGTGTAGCATTAAAGCGGATGCTCGATATATAGAAGCCCGCATGGCAGACGAAGAAAACGCCTATAGCTTTACCACCAAAGCAACTCGAACTATCAAGCTATCTAATCTCGGCGCCGATGGTTTCCCGATGCGTCGTGGCGGATATTTAGCTGAAGTTAACCTGGCTTACGAGTCCTGGGGAAAACTATCTGCCGATGCCGATAATGCGGTACTGATCTTTACCGGCCTTTCTCCCAGTGCGCACGCTGCCTCTTCGGAGGAAGATTTATCGCCGGGCTGGTGGGAGTATATGATAGGTCCGGGCAAGGCTATCGATACCAACCGCTTCTTTGTCGTCTGCATGAATTCACTGGGGGGCTGTTATGGCAGCACCGGACCGAGATCTATCAATCCTGAGACATCCGAGCCTTATGGATCTGACTTTCCGACCCTGACGGTGGAAGATATTACTAGTGCCGGTCACGAATTAATGCGGGAACTTGGAGTGGAATGCCTGCACACGGTAGTCGGCTCTTCGATGGGGGGTATGGCAGCGCTCGCCTATACGATTATGTTCCCCCAAAATGTCAAATACCTGATTTCGATTTCTGCCGCGGCACAGGCTTTACCCTTAACCATCGCAATACGTTCGTTGCAACGAGAAATTATTCGCAGTGATCCGGCCTGGAACGATGGCCATTACAAAAGCGGAGAAGAACCGGTAAAAGGTATGGCTCTGGCACGTAAACTAGGGCTTATATCCTATCGCGCGGCGGATGAATGGAATTCGAAGTTTGATCGAAGCAAGATACCCAGGGAGCGGCGAACGGGCAAACTGTTTGAGCACGAATTCGAGATAGAAAATTATCTTGAATACAATGCACAAAAATTCATTTACAGCTTTGATCCAAACAGTTACCAGTATCTCTCGCGTTGTATGGACCTGTTCGACATTGCAGAACACGGTGGGACAATTGATGCCGGTATGTCGAAAATTGATGTAAAAAGCGCACTGGTGATCGGTGTCACTACCGATATCCTGTTTCCGTCGAGTCAACAGAAAGAAATTGCCGACTGCTTACAGCGAACAGGCATCCGGGTGGAATATGTTGAAATCGATTCGGTGAATGGTCACGATGCATTCCTCGTCGATGATGAGCATTTCTCGCCTGTGGTAGCCGACTTCCTGGCCGATACAAACTAATGGTTCAATGTTGACCCGGTATCACTTCGACATGGTTTTATCAACCGCGGCTACTAGCCGGTCCGGGTTAAACGGTTTCTGAATCCAGCCGTTGGCTCCCGATGAGCGCGCCAGTTGTTTCTTGTCGTCGGTACTTTCAGTGGTTAGTATCAGGATGGGGGTTTTAGAATAGTTTGTCAGCTTTCGTAGTTCTCCTACTAATTCAAGACCGTTCATATTGGGCATGTTGATATCGGTTATCACCAGATCGACATTATTCTTTTTTGCATATTCAAGCGCTTTGATACCGTCTTCATGAATATCAACCTGATGACCGCGTTTTACCAGTACTGATTTAATCAGTTCGCGCATGCTGCGCATATCGTCAACTGCGAGTATTTTTGCCATAGTATTCCTGCTCCAGGGACGGTAGCTATTACTGTTGTTTGATGCTACTTATGACTGTAGCAAGGAATACTGGCTTTGCTGGACTATCTTTCCAGATATTGCAGTTTGTTGGGCACACCATCCCACTCGGCGGCGTCTTCCGGGGGGGGCTTGCTTGCGGTAATGACTGGCCAGGATAGAGATAATTCTTCGTTTAGCGCCAGAAATAGTTCCTGACCTGCCGGTATTTCATCTTCGGAAACTATAGCTTCAGCGGGGCACTCCGGTTCGCACAGGGTGCAGTCGATGCACTCTTCAGGATCTATTACGAGGAAATTCGGACCCTCGTGGAAACAGTCGACAGGGCAGACGTCGACACAATCCATGTATTTACACTTGATGCAGTTTTCAAGTACGACAAAAGTCATTTAGTTACCTCTGCTAGAGATGAAAAGCGTTCGCTTGGAGCATGGCCGAAGTCTAGACAGGCGATTGTCAAACTTCAAGCAGATTATTGTGATTATGTATCACTCCACTAGCATTTGCTTTAGTTTATATAAAGCTTCTAGCGCCTGTTTTGGGCTCAACTCATCGGGATGCAGATTTTCTAGTTGCAATACCACCGGATGAACCTCCTGCGCTTCTGGCTCCGGGTTGCTGAACAGGTCGATTTGCGGCCCAGCCTGACTCGATTGCTGTTCGAGTAAGCGCAGTTTCTTTCTCGCGAGTTGAATCGTATGTGCCGGGATACCCGCCAGTTTGGCGACCTGCAGGCCATAGCTCTGGTTGGCAGGGCCGGGTTTGACCCGGTGCATAAATATAATATCGTCGCCGTGTTCCACCGCATCAAGATGGACGTTTTCAATATTATCGTATTGATCGGGTAATTGCGTGAGCTCAAAATAATGCGTAGCGAACAGGGTATATGCTAGTGACCGTTGTGCCAGATGGTCGGCGCAGGCCCAGGCCAGCGCGAGGCCGTCGAAGGTACTGGTGCCACGGCCGATTTCATCCATCAATACCAGGCTGTTACTGGTCGCGTTATTTAATATATTCGCCGCTTCTGTCATTTCCACCATAAAAGTAGATCGACCGCTGGAAAGGTCGTCACTGGCACCGATGCGGGTGAAAATTTGATCGATAGGTCCTATCCGGGCTCGTTCCGCGGGGACATAACTGCCCATATAGGCGAGGATGACGATGAGCGCGGTTTGCCGCATATAAGTCGATTTACCCCCCATATTCGGGCCGGTAATGAGTAACATGTTACGCCTCTCATCGAAGCAGCTGTCGTTTGCGGTAAAGGGCTGATCCAGAACCTGCTCGACGACCGGATGTTTGCCGCCGCGGATGTCGAGTCCGCGCGATGCCACCAGTTCAGGGACTGACCAGTTCAGCGCATCTGCGCAGACCGAAAAGCTCAATAACACGTCCAGCCGCGCCAGGCCGTCAGCAGATTGTTGCAGTGGTGGTAATTTTTCAGCGAGCTGTTTGAGTAGATTATCGTAGAGATGCTTTTCCCGGCTGAGAGAACGTTCCCGGGCGCTGAGCACCTTGTCTTCGAATGCTTTAAGTTCTGGTGTGATATAACGTTCGACGGCCTTCAGCGTCTGCCGCCGAATATACTCTTCGGGTACCGACTTGCTTTGTAATTTGCTTACCTCGATATAAAAGCCGTGTACGCGGTTATAGGCAACTTTGAGCCCGCTGATGCCGGTTTTCTCCTGCTCCTGTTTCTCCAGGTCTACGAGGAATTGATCGGCGTTCGAGCTAAGTTCACGGAGTTCGTCGAGTTCGCTATCGAAGCCCTTTTTTATGACACCGCCATCGCGGATTAAAACCGGTGGCTCGTCAATGACTGCTGACTGTAACAGGGCGGTAACGTCGGGATGAGAGGCGATTTGTTGTCGTAACTGATTCAATAACGGGCTGTCGAGCGGTTGCATGGCTGACTGGAGGCCGGGTAACAATTCCAGGGTTGACTTCAGAGTCGACAGGTCTCGTGGGCGAGCGCTGAGCAGGGCGATACGGGCGAGAATGCGTTCGATATCACCCACCGCACGCATGGTATCGTTGAGGCTCTCGAAATATCGATTATTGAGCAGACTGGCCACCGCATGGTGCCTTTGTCTAACCTGGTCCTGATCACGTAGAGGCTTCTGTAACCAGCGCGATAATTCTCTGTGGCCCATCGCGTTATTACAGTAATTAATAATATTAAACAGGCTATGACCAGCACCGTCGGATGACATCGACTGACTTAATTCCAGATTACGCCGACTGTTGGCATCGATCAGAAGGACGTCGCTAATCTGTTCAGTGCGAATCGGTAGAATATGGGGAATATCGGTCTTCAGAGTATCCTGAACATATTGTAGTAGACAGCCTGCAGCGCAGACAGCGAGCGGAAAGTCACTCAGGCCAAAGCCCTGTAGATCGCGTGTTTTGTATTGCTCACAAAGTAGTCGGGTGGCGGTCTGTAGTTCAAAATACCAGGGTGGCATCGGGTGCGCGCGTTTCAGGTTATGGCCATCCAGTGGTAGTGACTGATCATCGCAATAAATAATTTCTGCTGGATTGAGTCGAGAAATCTCGCTGTTGAGCAACGCATCGCTATCGAGCTGGCTAGTGGTAAATCGACCGGTGCTAATTTCGATCGCGGCCACTCCCCAGTGCGCTTTTTGCGCGAAAATACAGCAAAGCAGGTTTTCGCGCTTGTCCTGCAAGAGCGTCTCTTCGGTTAAGGTACCAGGCGTGATGACTCGCTTGACCGCGCGCTCGACCGGTCCTTTACTGGTTGCCGGATCACCAATTTGCTCGCAGATGGCTACCGATTCACCCGCACGAACCAGCTTGCCCAGATAGCTATCGACTGCATGGTAAGGCAATCCACACATAGGAATCGGCTCCCCCGCCGATTGGCCGCGTTTGGTAAGCGCTATGTCGAGCAGTCCGGCAGCCTTTTTCGCATCGTCGAAAAATAGCTCGTAAAAATCACCCATGCGATAGAACACCAGGGTGGTCGGGTACTCGGACTTGATGCGAAGGTATTGCTGCATCATTGGTGTGTGGGTCTTATCTATGGACGTGGATTTAATTGATTTTTTCTCAGTTAGTGCTGCGTGGATTTGAAACGGGAAACAAAGCCGAAGGATAGCAAATCAGCGTCCTGGCGGGCAATTGATTCTGTGCC
>JAOUJX010000276.1 GCA_029882955.1 Gammaproteobacteria bacterium | reverse complement strand
GTTTGCGATGGCAATTTATATTCTTGTAGCATTAGTGACTTATGACAGCCACGACGCATCCTGGTCACATAGCGGTAGCAGCGATGTCATTGCTAACTTTGGCGGTATTGCCGGCGCCTGGATCGCAGACCTGTTATTTTATTTATTTGGTTTCCTGTCTTTTTTACTGCCGGTGATGATCCTTTATAACGGCATAATCCTGGTAAAAACGCGTCATTTTAGTGCAGAAGACCGATATCAAATGCTGGTTATTCGGTGGAGTGGCTTCGTGCTGACGTTGGTTTCGGGTTGTGCCTTGTCGAGTCTGCACTTTGCTGTCGGGCCAGAGGTCATGCCTCTCGATTCGGGTGGGATTCTGGGCCAGATCACCGGTAATTATTTTTCACAGGGACTGGGTTTCCTTGGTGCCACGGTATTGCATCTGGCTCTGTTCCTGGCTGGTATGACCTTGTTCACCGGCTTATCCTGGTTGGCGCTGGTTGATAGTACCGGTAAATATACATTGGTTCTAATCGACAAAATAATCGATCGTTATTATCTGATGCGGGATCGAGCTGAAGGTAATCGTAATCGTAGTCAACGAGAGCAAACAGTCTTAAATAAAAAAGAAAAGCAGGTAAAACGTAAACCCGTCAAAATTGAGCCGGTTGTTACGCAGGTCGAGGAAAGCATTCGAGTCGTGAAGGAAAAGCAAATACCGTTGTTCCACAGCAATAGTAAAAGCGACGGGGTGATCCCGCCGCTTTCCCTGCTTGATGACCCGAAGCCCAGCGTAGCAGGGTATAGCACCTCGGCATTGGAAGCCATGTCTCGTCAACTGGAGCTTAAGTTACAGGATTTCGGTATCGAGATTCAGGTTGAATCAGTACACCCGGGCCCGGTTATAACACGTTTCGAAATTCTGCCGGCACCGGGAGTAAAGGTGAGCCAGATCACCAACCTGGCGAAGGATTTAGCGCGTTCTTTGTCTGTCGTGGGGGTTCGTGTAGTCGAAATCATTCCTGGCAAATCGGTAATGGGTCTGGAGATTCCGAACGAGCAACGAGAAATTGTAGTTTTGAGTGAAATATTGCGCTCGCGTAGTTTCGATCAGTCTCCCTCACCTTTAACTCTGGCGCTGGGTAAAGATATCAGCGGCAACGCGGTGATTGCCGACCTGGCTAAGATGCCACATCTACTGGTTGCCGGTACCACCGGCTCGGGTAAGTCTGTGGCAATTAATGCCATGCTTTTAAGTCTTCTGTTTAAAGCGACGCCCGATCAAGTTCGACTAATATTAATTGATCCTAAAATGCTCGAGTTGAATGTGTATGAAGGTATTCCGCACCTGATTGCTCCCGTGGTGACCGACATGAAAGAGGCCGCCAACGCACTACGCTGGTGCGTAGCTGAAATGGAGCGGCGTTATCGCATTATGGCTTCACTTGGCGTGCGAAATATTTCAGGCTATAACAAGAAAATTCGCGATGCAGAGGCAGCGGGTGAGCCGATAAAAGACCCTTTATTTGACAAAAAGCAGTTATTGCTTAATCCAGATGCGAAGCCCGATGACCTCGAGGCCTTGCCTTATATCGTGGTCGTGGTCGACGAATTTGCCGATATGATTATGGTGGTCGGCAAGAAGGTCGAGGAGTTGATCGCTCGTCTGGCGCAAAAGGCGAGGGCTTCGGGTATCCACTTGTTACTGGCCACGCAACGTCCTTCAGTCGATGTTATCACTGGGTTAATAAAATCGAATATCCCAACTCGCATCGCCTTCCAGGTATCGTCCAAGGTCGATTCGCGAACCATACTCGATCAAATGGGTGCAGAAACCCTGTTAGGGCACGGCGATATGCTGTACCTGCCACCCGGCACCAGTTTACCGGAGCGCGTCCACGGTGCTTTTGTCGATGATCACGAAGTGCATGCAGTGATCGAGGAAATCAAAAGTACCGGCGAACCAAACTACATAGAAAATGTCCTTGAAGAGTCACCCACGGCATTGCTGCCGGGGGAGAATCCGCGAGATTCGAACGGCGATGAAGCCGATCCGCTGTACGACGAAGCCGTCGCAGTGGTTACCGAAACCCGTAAGGCATCGATATCCTATGTGCAGAGACGACTTAAGATTGGCTACAACCGCGCCGCTCGTATGATCGAAGAAATGGAAGCCTCCGGTGTGGTATCGATGGTGCAATCTAATGGTAGTCGCGAAGTACTCGCGCCACCACCACCCCCTATGGATTAAAGAATGATTAGATTTTCAATAATAATCGCCTTGTTACTCAGCCAGGCACCTGCCCATGCCGAAACAGCAGGACAGCTTTTAAACAAGGCCTTAAAAAACCTTGACAACTTAACCGCTGATTTCAAGCAGACTCAGCTCGACGATGAAAAACAGGTGGTACAACAAAGCAGCGGCAAACTGGCGATCCAGAGGCCCGGAAAATTTTCCTGGATATATACCTCTCCCTATGAGCAGCAAATCGTTGCCGATGGTAAAGAGTTATGGATATACGATGTCGACCTGTCTCAGGTTACGGTTAAACCTATGAGTAGCGGCATGGCTTCTGCGCCCATTATGATCCTGATGAAACAAAACGATATTGGCGATGAGTTTACGGTCAGCGAAATTGGTCAGCGAAAGTTTCTATACTGGATAGAGTTGCTGCCAAAGGACTCTGATCTAGAATATTCACATGTCTATATCGGTCTCGAAGATAACAAGGTAAAAGCCATGGAATTGCGCGATAACTTCGGCCAGAGTACGCAGATTGTATTTGAAAACCTGCGACTCAATGTTGTTCATGATCCGAAAGTTTTTAAGTTCACGCCACCTCAGGGCGTCGATGTTTTCGGCGTTGACGGATAATAGCGGAACCTCTGTTCGCAATAGTCATGACTGATCTGTTTGAGACAGAGAAAGGCTTTCAGCCACTGGCTGATCGTATGCGCCCGCAGCAACTGAATGACGTATTTGGTCAGTCGCATTTACTCGCTACTGGTAAACCACTACGTCAGGCCATAGAGCAAAATAAGCTGCATTCGATGCTTTTCTGGGGACCACCAGGTACCGGGAAAACAACCATTGCTCGTTTGATTGCGAGTTATTCCGATGCCCGCTTCATCACGATTTCCGCAGTCCTTTCAGGTGTTAAAGATATTCGAGGCGCAATCGAAGAGGCCCGTCAGCACCAGGGCAAAACCGTTTTATTCGTCGACGAGGTCCATCGTTTCAACAAGTCGCAACAGGATGCTTTTTTACCCTATATCGAGGATGGTACATTTCTCTTTGTCGGTGCTACTACTGAGAACCCCTCCTTTGAATTAAATAATGCGCTTTTGTCGCGTACCCGGACTTACGTGTTGAAACCGATTTCTTCGGAAGAAATCGAAAAGGTGATTAAAAGGGCGCTGGACGATAAGGAGCGGGGTTTGGGTGAGCTGGGGATATCCATCGATGGCGATGCCTGTAGCCTACTGGCTAAAACCTGCGATGGCGACGCGCGGCGGGCTTTGACTTATCTAGAGATCATCAGCGATCTCGCAGAGTCAAACACAATTACTTTAAAACTGGTCGAGGAGACTGTCGCGCAGGGGCTAAGGCGTTTCGACAAGAAGGGTGATGTATTTTACGAGCAGATTTCTGCCCTGCATAAATCTGTTCGTGGTTCAGACCCAGATGCTGCGCTGTACTGGTTTTGTCGCATGGTCGATGGCGGTTGTGACCCGGTTTATATATCCCGTCGTGTGGTGCGAATCGCCATCGAAGATATCGGTATGGCAGACCCTAGAGGCCTGGACCTGGCGTTGAATGGTTGGCAAACCTTCGAGCGCCTGGGTAGCCCCGAAGGCGAACTGGCGATTGCACAGGCCATTGTCTATCTGGCCTGCGCGGCGAAGAGTAACGCGGTATACAGCGCTTACAATCAGGCCATGGCCGATGCTCAGCAGTCAGGTAGCCTTGAAGTGCCGGCGCATTTACGTAATGCACCGACGCAGTTTATGAAAGATCAGGGTTATGGTGAAAATTATCGCTATGCCCACGATGAAACCGATGGCTTTGCGGCCGGCGAGAATTACTTCCCCGAACAACTAACAGGGCGTCGATACTATGAACCGGTTGACCGGGGTCTGGAAATTAAAATCGCCGAGAAGTTGAATCATCTTCGCTCACTCAATACCCGGGCTAAATCATGAGTCTTCCCTATTCGGAATCCTGCGAACAGAATAAAGATGTCATCCTAAATGCCATTAGCAGCTTTTTGAAAAGTGGTGCCGAAGTGCTGGAAATTGGTAGTGGTACAGGACAGCATGCCGTTTATTTTGCTGGTCTTTATCCAGAAATCATCTGGCAAACCTCCGACAGACAGGAGAATTTAGCGGGGATTCGAAGCTGGTTAGACAAGGGACAACAGCAAAATATTCCAGAACCGATAGAACTCGATGTGCGCGAATCATGGCCGGAAAAAAGCTATAACATGATATTTAGCGCCAACAGCCTGCATATTATGAGCGAGTCTGAGGTTGAACAGTTCTTTACCGGCTGTGGGCAAAGAACGAAGCCCGCTGGTCATCTCGTTGTCTACGGTCCATTTAACTATAATGGCGACTATAGCTCTGATAGTAACCGTCAGTTTGATCAATGGTTAAAGGCAAGAGACTCGGAAAGTGGCATCAAGCACTTCGAATGGATAGACAGATTGGCACAGGACGCAGGATTCAAAATAGTTGACGATATTGAAATGCCCGCCAATAATCGAACTATAATCTGGCAAAGAGAAACTTTGTCTGATTGATCGAGACTAACTCAAAACCAAATCACTTTTAAATACCGGAACCAACGAATGAATAATTACCGTTTTATGATGATCGGGATAAGCCTGTTTTTACTCTCCGCGACGACAGCAGCACAGGAAGCACGTTGGTATGACGCAGCACAGATCAATCGCGGCCAGGAAGTTTTTCAACAAAACTGCGCTTCCTGCCACGGCGCCAATGGTGAAGCTCAGCCCGGCTGGAAAGAGGCCAGTGGAGATGCATCAGCACCACCGCTTAACGGAAGTGCTCACAGCTGGCACCATTCATTGAGTCAACTTAAGAAAACCATTCAAAAAGGTGGAATTCAACTGGGTGGCTCTATGCCTGCTTTCGAAGCCAGCCTGTCGGATGAAGACGTCGACAGCGTAATTGCTTATTTCCAGTCGATGTGGCCGGACCAAATTTACGCAAACTGGTCGGAAAAGTTCGATGTCGTGGCGCGGAAATCAGTTCAGGCAGACGATATCACCCGTTTACTGAAGCTTCGCCTCGGAACCAACGACGTTAAACCGGCGGAAAAAACTCCTCTCGAAGGGGTCTATCAAACACAGTTTGGTGACAAGTTTGCGTATCTAATCGATGGAGGTCGTTACGTCTTTATCGGTGATCTAATCGATCTCGAGAGTGCACAGAACTTAACCGAAATCAGTCGGCGAACGCAGGTAAAAGAAACGCTAGCGGGACTACCAATGTCTGATTTCATCGTATATCCGGCGAAGGGCAAAGAGCGCACCCATTTAAATGTTTTTACTGATACCTCCTGTAGCTACTGTCGGAAATTACATGCAGAGGTAGGACATCTTCAGGACGCCGGTATCAGCGTTCGATATCTGCCCTTTCCACGCGGTGGTAATCGGGGGCCAGGCTATCAGGATTTGAAAAGTGTCTGGTGTGCC
>JAOUJX010000016.1 GCA_029882955.1 Gammaproteobacteria bacterium | reverse complement strand
GCCGGCAGAAAAACTAAAAATTCAGGTCGACGATGCACCTTTCGTGGCAAATCTGGTGGAGGTAATGGAGCAGGATGGAAAAAACGCTATTGTCTTCACCACCAATCTGGATGATCGAATCGTTGTAGATCATAACCACCCTGTCCACATCGAGATTGATCCCGCAACACAAACACCCCGGCCTTATGTACACTGTCGTGATGGACTCGATGCATTAATTGGTCGCAACGCTTTTTTTGAATTAGCAAACCTGGCCAGCGAAGCCAACCGCGATGGTCAATTGTATTTAACCATAAACAGCCTGGGTCACGAATTCGATCTCGGCTGTTTAGACATGATGGACTTAGAATGAAAGGTACCCATGAATATCAGAACGATCCTCGCAACGCATCGATCCTGATCGATATTAACGGTGAGCTACTGCCACGAGAAAAGGCCGTCGTCTCAGTTTTTGACAGCGGCTTCGTACTCGGCGATGGTGTCTGGGAGGGCTTACGTGTACACAAAGGTAAAATAGCTTTTCTCGACGAACATCTAGAGCGACTTTACGGCGGTGCTAAAGCCATCGATATGGCGATGGAAGTATCGCCTGAAGCTTTACGCGATCGACTCTATAATGTGCTCGATCAAAACAATATGTATGACGGTGTCCATATTCGCCTGATGGTATCTCGCGGGATTAAGGCCACACCTTATCAGGATCCGCGCATTACCATCACAGCCCCAACCATCGTCATTATTCCTGAATACAAACAGGCTTTGCCGGAAACCGCTGCTAAGGGAATCCGCTTATTTACCGTACACGTCCGGCGCGGCTATCCCGACGTGCAGGACCCCAAACTGAACAGCCATTCCAAGCTCAATTGCATCACCGCCTGCATACAGGCCACCAAAGCCGGTGCCGACGAAGCGCTAATGCTTGATCCGCATGGTTTTGTCGCAACCTGTAATTCAACCCATTTTTTCATCGTCAAGAAAGGTGAAGTATGGACTTCAAGCGGCGATTATTGTCTCGATGGCATCACCCGCGGCGTTGTTATTCGCCTCTGCAAGGAAAACAATATCCCGGTCTACCAGCGGAACTTTAGTCTCACGGATGTTTACCGGGCCGACGAAGCCTTCGTCACCGGTACCTTCGCCGGGCTTGCACCAGTACGCGATATCGATGGTCGCATGATGGGTAATGGCGAGCGAGGCCCTATGGTCGAGCGCCTGCAAAAACTATATCTGGCGCTACTGGAAAAGGAATGCAGTGCATGACCAAAAGAATCGCAATGTGGTCGGGACCGCGCAACATTTCCACCGCGATGATGCGAGCCTGGGAAAACCGTGCCGATTGTGATGTCTGGGATGAACCTTTATATGGGCCTTACCTGCACAAAACCGGCATCCCACATCCCGGAGCCGAGGAAGTCATCGCCGATCAGGGCACAGACTGGGCGTGCATCGTCGATCAGTGTGCAGGTGATTCGCCACATCAAAAACCGCTATTTTACCAGAAGCATATGACCCTGCACCTGCTTCCGGAAATCGATCGAGGCTGGTTGTCATCGCTGATTAATTGCTTTTTAATCCGGGAACCCGAACGCGTAATCGCTTCTTATACGGCGGTGCGCGGCCAGGCTACGCTCGACGACATTGGCTTTATTCAGCAGGCCGAGCTATTCGACTATGTCGCTGAGAAGAACGGAGAAATTCCGATAGTCATCGATAGTCGGGAATTCCTGTTAAATCCCGAAGCTATGTTGCGAAAACTCTGCGAAAGACTCGAAATCGAGTTCGATCAGGGCATGCTAAGCTGGCCCATCGGCCCTCGCGATAGCGACGGCGTCTGGGCGAAATACTGGTACGACTCGGTGTGGAATTCAACTGGTTTCGCGCCTTATTCAGAAAAACCATTAACGCCTGGAAACCGGGAGCAGGCTATCGCCGAACAGGCCAGGCCCTATTATGACCGTCTATACCAGCATCGATTACAGATATAGAAATGCAAACTAAGTAACAGCCTTATCGCTTTCCCGCATTGGCGGGCAAAGGTAAACTTTAGTTTCCTCTCAAGCATGCTCATACTGAACGACTAACCTTATGGATGAACCCAGAGTTCTAACACCGTCGCCCGGCAGCCGAATCGTTACCGGCGCGGGAGAAGTTATTCTCTTTGGACAACCCCCGGAAGTTCTCAAAGGATTACTGCGCGAAGGCGTGCGCAATTTTGACACTCTAGTATTAACCGATATCCGGGAGAAGAACGGTTCACTGCTTAATAACCTTGAATTCCCGTTTTACTTTTTCACCTTCGTCGCCAGGGGTCTTGCCGAGAACCGTAAAATCAATCTGGTGGGCGATGCCAATACCATTAGTCAGGCCCTGCGCCTGTTACGTTTTACCCTGTTCGGGCCGACCCAGGCGGAACTGTTAAAGTGGCAAACCGATCAGGATTTGAGAGAAGAATGGCTATCGATTTCAAAATACCTGGCGCTAAAGGATAAAAGCGGCGCAGTTATTCCTGTTGAAAGTTTCTTTAACATTATCGCCTACGATAATAACTGCGCGGTCGCGGGTCGCTTCACTATTCGACGCCAGGGCATGGATGATTACCTGGTATCTAATAACGTCGGCGAAATAGCCGTCAACCTGAACCACGATCAACATATCAAGCCGCCCTACGCGGTACCAATCGATCACGTTGCCAGCAGCCTACCCAAATTCGGGCTCGAAGTCCTTGGTGGCGCCTCGGGATTCTCGACCGATGAGCCCTGCACCGGACTTGCCTTATGCCACAATGGCGACTACATACTAATCGACTCAATTCCATTCCTGAATCAACACCTGCATGCACGTGGTATCGCTCATACACAGATAACGGCGGTTTTTCTGACTCATTTACACGACGATCATTGCTCCATGTTCCCTCTCATGGAAATGCCGCATCGGATTGAGATTATTACCACGCGTGAAATCTATAATATGGCGATGGAAAAACTCAGTTGCGGCCTGGGCTGGTCGACATCCGTGATCGAAGAGCACTTCAATTTCTACGAAGTCAAGCCGGGCGAGACCATTAATTACTACGGGCTAAGTATCGAATTCCACGTCACCGTACACAGTATCCCGACCATCGGTGCAACATTTTCCACCATCCATCGCGGGCAACGGCGCGATGTCTGCATTGTCGGCGACAATCAGAATATGAAAGCGGTACGCGAAATGCGTGACGCCGGTATCGCGCGCGCTTCAACTGTTAATAATCTCGACCGCCTCTACACGCAAAAATTCCATATCCTGATCGCCGACGGTGGCGCTGGCGATATCCACGGTGACCCGTTCGACGCGCTGGAGTCGAAATCGGAACGCGTGGTTTTTGTCCATGTCGATCAATTGCCGGAGGTACTCAATACCCGGTTCTCTCTCGCCAGCTCGGGTAAGCGATATACGCTGTTCGAAGGCAATGAAGCCATTTATAACTCGCAGATTAACCATTACCTGAATCAATGGCTGGGACAGCCTTTACCTGATCGATGGCTGCGCAGCCTCCTCACGGAGCACGAAGTCTACCGTTATAACACCGGTGATGTCATCCTCATGCAGGATACTGACAAGCCAGCCAGTGTTTCGTTAATACTCACTGGCTATTGCGAAGTCGTCCATAACGAAGACAATAGTTTCAATTCGATCGCCACACTACAGGCTGGTGACGTCATTGGAGAAATGTCCAGCATAGCGGGCACCAATATTAATTACTCCAGCGTGGTAGCGCGTACACCCGTTACGGTCTGTGTTTTCGACAAGAGTAATTTTTATCATTTCCTTCGGCATAGCAATCTGCTCGAAACGCTCAAACTACGCTGGCGACTGCGACCTGAAATAAAATCTCTACCTCAATACGCACAACTCTCGTCTACAGTGATTGACAAAATTTCTCGCATCGCCAACTGGCAGCAGGTTCCTGCCGGTAGCAGCCTGGAACCAAAAGACAGCTTTCTCTACCTTCTAAGTGAAGGCACAGGTAGTATCAATGGTGAACCCGGAAAAATTGGCGACAGCTTCGGCTGGCGCCCTCTCGGTATTCCCTGCTTAACCGAATTTAAAGCCGAGAGTGATTGCAGCTTTATAAAAATTGACGCCGTCAAGTATCAGCTGTTGCTTCATTCCACACCCCAGTTAAACTATCAAACCCATAAACAAACCTCACAAAACAATCCTGAAAAGGCCACCTGGTTACTATCAAAAGTCGACGTTTATTAACCTAAACGCTCGTCCAGACTCGATTGAACCACCTGTTTCGTCGGTAAGTCGGCACCTCGTCTCGAACAGGTAATCGAAGCCGCCGCGATCGCATAATCAATCAGGCTTTGCAAACCGCTCTGATCTAACGCCCGAACCGCCTGCTTTAGATTACCTGCTTCTCCAAGTTTCGCCAGGAGCGCCGCCTGAAAACTATCGCCTGCGCCAACCGTATCGATGACATTGCTCTTCAGAACCGGCATCTTCAGGTGTAGCCCCGACCCAGTCCAGGCAGCACAGCCTTTACCACCATCGGTAATAACCACCAGACTGACGCCCCGCCCGAGCCACTCGTTTATTTTCTCCTGGTGATTGACTCCTGGATATAGGTATTCGATATCTTCACGGCTGATTTTAATCAGATCAGCATAGCTGCTATAGCGCTCAATCCGAACCCGCCAGGCCACCATATCGGCTTCGATGGTTGGCCTGACATTCGGATCGAGAGATATAAATCGATCACTGTTAGCTTTCAGCAAGGCTTCAAAAGCATCTGCTACCGGTTTAACCACCAGCGAGTAAGAGCCAAAATGAATTCCCTCAATTTCAGCCCCCAGGCCGGGAAGCTGATCCGGTTCAATAGCGGTATCGGCTGAGTCCTGGCCGTAAAACGCATACTCCGGCGAGCCTTCACTATCGAGATTGACCAGGCTTAACGTGGTACGGCGTCCACTACGTAATAAATAATCGAGACCGACCGATTCGCGTTCAAGAATGCTGATCAGCTTCCTGCCCAGTGCGTCCGTAGATATACCGGTCATCAGGCTGGCCTGACCACCGAGGCGGGCGATGCCAATTGCAACGTTAAACGGAGAACCGCCCGCATACGCGTTTAACCTTACCGATTCTGTATTGTCCTGGTCATCCAGCTGGAAAATGTCGAATAAGGCTTCGCCGCAAATCAGATACATCGAGTAATCACCAGTCCTGTAAACCCATTTGCTTCCTGCCCAGTTCAGTCAGATCATCCATCCCGGCGCGACCAGAAAAATCCAGCTCGTAATTTTCCGCCGCGAAATCGGGCGAACTGGCACCCGACAGAAAACATTCCGCCTGCCCGGCTAGAAAAGCAGCATTTTTATCGCAATAAGGTGCGGCACCGATGTAGATCACATTACTATACTCGCTTCCATTATGCTCATCTTCCACCGCATGAACCAGATCACCATGCCACCAGATACTGTCGCCGGGCATCATTTTGGGTATGGTACACAGACCTTCAAGTACCATTTGATGCCAGTCGCTAGTACAGGGCAATGCGCGCCCCGGTTGTGCTCCGCATAGTTCATCGTTGGGTACGTCGTCCTGTAACGCTCGTAAAATCATCCAGCCCAGAACTCGCGAGCAGGGAATCAATTGCAGGGTGCCATCACCGGGCCCCTGTCCACTGAGAGCCGTCCACCCCTGAAACGTCCTGAACATATTACTGACCGCTGGAGACTCAATTTGATTAGTCTCGGTACGATAAGCCGCATCGAATGGTTCATATTTTTGCCAGTCACCTGCTAACAAATGGCGGTACACAGACCCATATCCCGACTTATCGAGCCAGCGCTCAACAGAACCGCCGTCGATATGGGGCTTTAGTCCGAGCGAGTTGTCACCAGGTTCGCGGCGCCGTGTGCGGTCGGCATAACAACATTCCCTGTCTGGATCAAATATCGATTCACCGTTATTTCTATAACGCCACAACCGATTTAAATGACTTCTTAGCACCGCCATATTTTCGTGCTGGCGAGCTGCTACCTGGGCTTTCGACCAGTAAACACTGAAAATTTGAGGCTTACCTTCCTGGAGAGAAGAAAAATAATTATCCAGCCCCTTATCCGGGTTTTCGTAATAGCCGACACTCTTGATATATTCTCCAATCTGAATATTCCAGTCACTGGCCAGGTCGGAGGGGAATGTATTGCGAATTATGAGACAGCCGCGCTTTTGTAAAAGGGCTTTCTGCTGGTCATTAAAACCATTGTCCCTGAGCGTTTGAAATTCCACTTCGGGTATCACTGGCTGGCCAGAATCGCGTAAACGGCAAACTTCATCGATTTCCTGCTTTATCGAGACCGACATTTCGTCGAAGGCTCTTTTATAGTCTACCGAGTTATTCCTGAGCTGTTTTTTGACCAGGCTGATTTCTTTATTTATATCATCGATTTTTAAAGCCACCGATCTATCCTCGCAAACAGTAACCGGTTCAAAGATACCTGGAACGTTCCAGTAAAATTCTGCAAACAGGCTCTAAATGTTACGCGAAATTATGGCTTATGCAATGTTTCCGCACCTTTTTGCTTGAATTCAGTTGCCGGTTAGGTTAATTTTCGCCTGATAATGATAAAGAGACGGGGAGATGAATCCAAATAATTGGAACGTTCCAGATAAATCCTTACGCAAACAGGCGACATTGCATGATGTAGCTCAGGATGCTGGCGTTTCAAAATCGACGGTCTCGCTGGTATTGCAGGACAACCCTCAGGTTAAAGACCAGACTCGTGAGAAAGTGCTGCGCAGCATCGAAGCCACGGGTTATGTTTATAACCGCAAGGCGGCTGCTTTACGCCAGGCACAGTCGAGCGATCTGATCGGCATTCTGGTCAATAGTTTTGTCACGCCTTATAGTGCGGAGATACTGAATTGCTTCGAACAGGTGGCGTTAAGCAAAGGCCTGGTGCCGATGATGGCAAGCAATGGCGAGCAACTCGACCAACAGGAACGCTTCATCAAATCATATATGGAACACAAGGTATCCGGGTTCATCATCTGTCCCGCTCCCAACACTTCTGTTTCCTGGCTTGATAAAATCTGGCGCAGTGGCTTCCCCCTGGTGCAGATAATGAGAGAAGTCCCTTTTAGTCAGTTCCCGGCCGTAATTGCCGACAACCGCAACGGCGTCCGCGAGGCAACTCGACACCTGATTTCTCTGGGGCATCAGAAAATCGCTTTTGTCGGTGGCGACGAAGCGATCTCGGATTACCATGAACGACTTGGCGGCTACATGGATGCCATGAGTGAAGCCGGATTATCAGTCCCCGAAGCCTACGTCCTGCCCATTAGCCAGGGACGAGCCGCGGGACGACAGGTACTACAAACGCTACTGAGTTATAAAACCAGAGTAACCGCAATAGTCTGCTTCTCGGACTTGATGGCCTACGGTATTTTGAGCATGTCGAGAGAGCTTGGCATCGAAGTAGGAAAAGATCTTGCTGTAATCGGCTTTGACGATCTCGCCGATTCCAGCCTGACCCACCCCGCACTGACTACCGTGCGGGTACAACCAGAAGATTTTGCGATTAGCGCGATGGAGATGCTGCAAAATCACATTCAAAATTCACAGGTACCAGCGGAGCGCCGCGTCATTCCTGCGAAGCTTATTGTAAGAGAATCTTGCGGAGCACCGCAAAATATAAACTAACCCTGGAGGTAACATGAAATACAACTTATTAAAATCGACTATGCTCGCATCCGCTATCGCGGTTACCCTGCCCGCGCAGGCAGCCGAAGTAGAGGTACTGCACTGGTGGACTTCTGGTGGCGAAGCTGCGGCTCTTAATGTACTCAAACAGGATCTCGAAGGCCAGGGTATAGGCTGGAAAGATATGCCGGTCGCCGGTGGTGGCGGTACAGAAGCGATGACCGTTTTACGTTCTCGCGTTCAGGCCGGTAATGCACCAACTGCCGTACAAATGCTGGGATTTGACATTCAGGACTGGGCCGCAGAAGGCGCAACCGCTAACCTTAATCCCCTGGCCAAAAAAGAAGGCTGGGATAAGGTGGTACCCGCTGCTCTCCAGCGTTTCTCCAAGCACGGAGGTAACTGGGTTGCATCACCGGTTAACGTTCACTCGACCAACTGGGTCTGGGCCAATAAAAAGATTCTTGGTGAGCTCGGATACGATCAGCCGCCAGCCAGCTGGGGCGACTTCATCGCATTACTGGATAAGGCCAAGTCAAAAGGTTACACCGCTCTGGCTCACGGCGGACAGGCCTGGCAGGACGCCACCATTTTTGACGGTGTCGTACTATCTACCGGCGGCCCTTACTTCTACAAAAAAGCAATGGTCGAGCTGGACTCCGAAGCGCTGGGTTCAGACACCATGAAAACCGCTTTCGATCGCATGCGTCAGCTACGCGGTTATGTTGATGCCAACTTTTCAGGACGTGACTGGAATCTTGCTTCGGCAATGGTCATAGAAAACAAGGCGGCCGTTCAAATCATGGGCGACTGGGCCAAAGGTGAATTCATCAATGCAGGAAAGAAACCGGGCGAAGATTTCATGTGCTTCCGCGTTCCGGGTACTCAGGGCATGGTAACTTTTAACTCAGATCAGTTCGTCATGTTTAAAGTCGGCGGTAGTAGCGCTAAGTCACAAATGGCTATGGCTAAAGCGGTTATGTCACCGAAATTTCAGTCGGCGTTTAACGTGGTAAAAGGTTCAGTGCCTGCGCGTACCGATGTGCCGAATACTGATTTCGATGCCTGCGGCAAAAAGGGTATGAAAGATCTGGCGGAAGCCTCTGCCAGTGGCATGTTAATGGGCTCTATGGCGCACGGACATGCGGCTCCGGCAGCGGTCAAGAACGCGCTCTACGACGTTGTAACCAACCACTTCAACAGCAACATGTCTTCTACTGATGCGGTTAGTCAACTGGTTAGCGCTATCGAAGGCGCCAAAGACTAACGATGTCACAGCCTCAATACACTTCTGCCCTGCTTCATGGCAGGAGTGTATTGAGCATTATTTCAATCATTCTGAAAAAACAGACGGTGTTCGATGAGTAACAAAAACAGAGCCATCGGTGACTGGCTAAGACATCATCTGCCCAGACTGGTGTTATCGCCATCAGTCGCAATGACGATTTTTTTCGTCTATGGTTTTATTCTGTATACCGCTTACATTTCGATGACCAAATCGAAAATGCTACCTAATTTAAGCAACTTCATCGGCCTCGATAATTATGGCAAGTTATGGAAGACATTAAACTGGCAGGTGGCATTAGATAATCTGTTCATTTTCGGTTCGCTTTACATCATTATCTGCGGCTTACTCGGGCTATTCCTGGCCATTTTACTGGATCAGAAAATTCGCACAGAAGGTTTCTTACGAACCACTTATCTTTACCCCATGGCGCTGTCTTTCATCGTCACAGGCACCGCCTGGAAGTGGTTTCTCAACCCCGGCCTCGGACTCGAAAAATCGATGCACGCTCTGGGCTGGGAAAGTTTTAAATTCGATTGGTTAATCAACCCGGAAATGGCTATCTATACGGTTGTCATAGCCGGAGTCTGGCAGACTTCAGGTTTTGTCATGGCCATGTTTCTGGCCGGATTAAGGGGCATCGACAGCGAGCAGCTAAAAGCCGCCCAGCTCGATGGCGCCTCGACGCTACAGACATACTGGCGGATAATAATTCCTCAGCTACACGCCGTATTTTTAAGCGCCTTTGTCGTCCTCGCCCACATGGGAATCAAGTCCTACGACCTGGTAGTAGCATTAACTGGCGGCGGCCCCGGTCGGGCAACTGAAATGCCCGCCACATTTATGTATTCCTATACTTTCACCCGAAATCAAATGGGCGTAGGTGCAGCCTCAGCCATCATCATGTTGATGACGATTGCGGCGATCATTGTGCCCTATCTCTACGCCGAAACCCGGGAGAAAAACAATGACTGATACGCTCCAGGCAAACGGCGTATCCAGCGCTCGCTTCTGGCGGGTTGCGCTTTATACCACGTTAATCGTATTCGCAGTTTTTTACCTGCTGCCGCTGTATGTAATGTTAACAACCAGCTTTAAATCTCTGGCGGAAATCCGGCAGGGTAATATGCTGGCTCTGCCTGCAGACTGGACAATCGAACCCTGGTTGCAGGCATGGGGTAAAGCCTGTGTCGGACTGACCTGCGAAGGCATTAACAGTTATTTCTGGAACTCGATCAAAATGGTAGTTCCTGCTGTCGTCATCACCACGGTACTGGGCGCCCTGAACGGATACGTCTTAACCAAGTGGCGTTTCACCGGTCACAAATGGGTGTTTGCACTCATGCTATTCGGCTGCTTTATTCCTTTTCAAATCGTATTAATACCGATGTCACAAGTGCTCGGAAAATTGGGCATCGCAGGCGATACAGCGGGTCTGGTGCTCGTGCATACGGCTTATGGCATCGGCTTTAGCACGCTGTTTTTCAGGAATTATTATGAAGCCTTCCCAAGCGAACTGGTAAAGGCGGCGATGATCGACGGCGCCGGATTTTTCGGTATATTCTGGCGCATTCTGCTACCCAGTTCGGGGCCAATTATAGTGGTGACAGTGATCTGGCTGTTCACCAATATCTGGAATGACTTTCTGTTCGGCGCCTCGTTTGCAGCCGGAGAAGGCGCACCCATGACGGTAGCACTCAACAACCTGGTTAACAGCTCAACCGGGGTAAAAGAATATAATGTTCACATGGCAGCAGCAATCATTGCAGCGTTGCCAACTCTCCTGGTTTACATCGTCGCCGGGCGCTATTTTGTACGCGGCCTGATGGCCGGATCGGTTAAAGGGTAAGAGTTTATGTCCAGTCTCGAAATTCGCGGTATCCAGAAGTCTTTTAGCTCCACGCAAGTTTTAAAGGGGATCGACATCAGTATTGACAGCGGAGATTTTCTCGTGCTGGTCGGACCTTCGGGGTGCGGTAAATCAACCCTGCTAAATATGATTGCCGGACTCGACAGTATTACCGCCGGCGATATTGTAATCGATGGTGACGTAGTCAACGAGGTGCGTCCTTCTCAGCGCGATATCGCCATGGTATTTCAGTCCTACGCTCTCTACCCCAATATGAGCGTTGCCAAGAACATTTCCTTTGGCCTGGAAATGCGAAAAGTTCCGAAAGACGAGCGCAATCAGCGCGTCGCCTCGGTCGCACAAATGCTGCAAATCGAACCTTTACTAGATCGTAAACCTTCGCAGCTATCCGGTGGACAACGTCAACGGGTGGCCATGGGAAGGGCTCTGGTGCGCGATCCAAAAATTTTTCTGTTTGATGAACCTCTGTCTAATCTCGACGCCAAGTTACGCGTCGACATGCGTACTGAAATCAAGAAATTACACCAGCGAGTAGGCAACACGATTGTCTATGTCACACACGATCAGGTCGAAGCCATGACCCTGGCGACCAAAATTGCGGTAATGAAAGACGGCGAGCTACAACAGCTCGGCAGCCCCGATGAAGTTTACAATAATCCGAATAATTTATTCGTCGCCAGTTTCATGGGCTCTCCTTCGATGAATCTACTGGAATCCAGAATCATCCAACAGGATGGGGCTCCTGTTGTACCTGTCTCCCTGAAATCCGGCGAAGAAATATTCCTCCCGCTGCCGCAATCACCGGCCTATCGAAAATATCTCAACAAGCCGGTAATTATCGGCCTGCGACCCGAAGCGATTACAGATCCAGGTAGTGCAGAGCAGGAGTCTTCGTTGCTGTATTCGAGCAGTTGTCAGATAGATATGATCGAGCCAACCGGCGCTGAACTATACGCGATTATGGAATTGAATAAGCAAGAAGTCGTGTCACGAATGCGCGCCAGTTGCGGCGTTCAAAGCGGACAAACCGCAGAAGTAATTTTCAACATGGAATATGCCGTGTTATTCGATCCCGAAACCGAACTGAGAATTTCCTGATGGGCATAGGCTTCGGATTAATTGGTGCCAGCAGCATAGCGAGGGACACGATGATCCCGGCTATTCGTAGCCATGCGGATTGTTCCATCATCTCGGTATATAGCAGCGACGAAAATCGAGGCCGACTCTTCGCGGCCGAAAACAATATTCCGCAGGTAGCACTATCGGTTGATGAATTACTCGCCAACCCGGAAATCGATGCGGTTTATATCAGCACCACAAACGAATTACACCATCGCCAGACTTTAGCCGCGGCGCAGGCAGGTAAGCATGTCCTATGCGAAAAACCGCTGGCAATGAATTTAAACGAATCACAACAAATGATCAAAGCCTGTCAACGGGCCGGGGTCGTATTGGCCACTAATCACCACTTACGCATGTCGGCAGGCATCCGAAAACTACGCGAACTCATCGCCAATGGTGCTATAGGCACTCCCCTCGCAGCGAGTGTTTTCCATGCCGTCTATCTGCCCGAAAATTTACAGGGCTGGAGAATCGACAACCCCGAAGCAGGCGGCGGCGTGGTACTCGATATCGTCGTACACGATATCGATACCCTGCGTTTTATTCTAGCAGCCGAACCCGTCGAGGTGACCAGCCTGTCTCAGCGAGGCGGCATGGCAACCGACGATGCAGTAGAAGACGGCAACATGGCAGTATTCAGATTTAGTAACAACCTGCTCGCACAGATACATACTGCATTCACCATCAAATACGCCGGTGATGGCATTGAAATTCACGGTAGTCAAGGCTCGTTGAAACTCAATAACGTCCTGGGGCGAGCGAAAAGTGAGCCGATTATACTAACCAATGCCGACGGTGAGCAGCTGTACGATCCGGAACAGTATTCACTGGACGACAGAACTATCAAATTGTTCGTGGATGCTATTAGGGGACACAGTAGTCCGGGTGCAACCGGTGAAGACGGAGAGCGGTCCCTGGCCGCCGCACTATGCTGTCTCGAATCAGCGCGCTCCGGTCGAAGCATAACAATCGAAGTACAATAGGCTATGACGAATTACCCGGACTTTTCAGAACGCCGCTTTCTGGAGCAACATATTCGTCAAACGCTGGCCTTTTACGAACCCAATGTTTACGATCCGGCGGGTGGGTTTTTTCAGCACTTTCGCGACGACGGTAGTATCTTTGATTCTGAAACCCGCCACCTGGTCAGCAGTACCCGTTTCGTTTTCAACTATGCGATGGCGCATCGATATTTTCCGGACATGGACTATCAATCCTGGATTATTCATGGCCTTCGTTATCTCGAAGAATGCCATTACCAAAAGAGTAGCGGCGGTTACGCCTGGCTACGTAACAAATCAGAAATTCTGGACTCGACTAACCACTGCTATGGACTGGCCTTTGTCATGGTTGCAGCCTCGACGGCAATTTTAGCCGGTATACAGGAAGGCCATCGTCTACTGGAAAAATCCTGGCTAATACTGGAACAGAATTTCTGGGAAGAAAGCAGTGGCCTTTACGCGGATGAAGCCAACGAGGACTTTAGCCAGCTATCTCCTTATCGGGGTCAGAATGCAAACATGCATAGCTGTGAAGCAATGCTCTGGGCCTATGAAGCCACTGGCGATGAAAAGTATTTGCAGCGTGCCGCAACGCTAGCTGAGAATATAACCTGCCGACAGGCGAGTCAGGCGCAGGGGCTCATCTGGGAACACTACGATTCCAACTGGGAAATCGACTGGGATTATAATTTAGACAATCCCAGGCACTTATTCAGGCCCTGGGGTTTTCAACCCGGACACCAGACCGAGTGGGCCAAACTATTACTCATTCTGGACAGGCACCAGCCACGCGACTGGCATCTGACCCGGGCCCGGGAATTATTTGACGCGGCAATGGAAAAGTCCTGGGACCATGAACACGGTGGCATTTGTTACGGATTTTCACCAGATGGTCGCATTTGCGATGGTGACAAGTATTTCTGGGTTCAGGCTGAAAGTTTCGCCGCCGCCGCGCTACTCGCGAGGGCAAGCGGCGAATCGATTTATCAGGACTGGTATCGAAAAATATGGCGCTATAGCTGGGAGCATATGATCGATCACAAGCACGGTGCCTGGTATCGTATCCTTACCCGCGACAACCAGAAGTATGATGATAAAAAATCTCCCGCGGGCAAAACAGATTATCACACCATGGGTGCCTGTTACGAGGTGCTAAGAGCCTGTCACAGAAACCCCGGATCGACTAGCGAGTCCAGAGTTTAAGCGCATAATAGGCGGCACCCAGTAATCCCGAGTATCGATGCAAAATCACCTGCGTTGGAATCTTTTCCATTAACGCCCGGTGCCTCCCTTTATTTTCGAAGCCTTCACGAAAGCGGCTATTTAAAATCAGTTGCGGATATCGCTGCACGATGCCGCCTGCGATAAATATTCCGTTTTCCGCACCTAAGGCTAGCGCCTGATCACCCGCGACCTGCCCCAGGATTTCAAAAAACAGGTCTATCGTCTCGGCAGCACGCCTGTCGTTTTTTTGAGCCAGATCGAATATCTCGGCAGCGCTATGCCACTCGTCACTGTTGCCGCCTAATCGACCCAGCGCCCAGTATATGTTTTCAATGCCGGAACCGGAGATCAGTCGTTCCACTGAAACTCTTTCCAGGCGCTGGCGCAGCATGGTTAGAATTTCAATCTGCCGAGCTGTTTCCGGGGCAAATCCTGAATGACTGGCTTCGCCGGGAATCGGTATTAAAATATCGTTGTACTTTCTCAGCCCGACGCTTCCGAGCCCCGTACCGGGACCGAGAATACCGAGCATATAATGCGGAATGTCCAGGGCCGCCGGGCGCGCCTCACCTACGCGTAAACAATCCTCCTCGCAAAGAAACGGGATACTGTAGGCAATCGCTTCAAAATCGTTCAGCAGTTTAATGCCGGACAGTGAAAATTGATCCTCCAGATTCTTTTCGGATAACAACCAGTGGTTATTGGTCAGTTGAATCTGTCGATTAACAAGCGGCCCTGCGGCAGCGAAACAAATGACATCCGGACTGCCGGCATCAGTCTCTTTCAGGTAATGCCTGATCGCCTGATCAGCGGAATCGAAATCAGTGCATTTTAACGTGAGCTGATCGGTAAAACCCGGATTATCAGTATTCGCCAAAGCAAAACGGGCATTCGTGCCACCAATATCACCGATGAGTAAACATGGTTCAGCCATTAGCAATTTTTCTATTAATTAAACAGGGTAAATTTTCTCACATGCAGCAATCCTTTGCAGGTTTTTCAGTGCTTTCCAGGCATAGTCCTGATACGGATTAACGCCCCTGCTTCTGTTTCGCAAATACCATGTCGATCATCGCCTGAGAACCACGGCTAAACTCAAGTGGGCACAGAAAGAGAGAGTGATCATTAAGACTCCGGTTGAAATTTTCGACCTGCAGAACGTATTGATTAACGCCAGGGAAACGCCGGGTAGTTATTTCCTGTTCTGGCTTGTGAAGCTCAACCCGGGCCTCGGAAAATACCCCGGCATTAAACGGTGCAGTTAGTCGTATCACGCCCTCCTCTCCATGGAAATTAATTTCCTGTCGATTAGTCATGCGCATACCATTAATGGCCGAACAACGAAACGAGGGGAACTCGGCAACGACATGGGCATAGACATCAACATCATTCTCTTCGTCAATATCGGTGACAATTATTTTGCCCGGCTCTTCGCCGCTAACGTACCGGGCGCAGCCATAGTTATAAATTCCAATATCTCGAATCCCGCCCCCACCGGTTTCGGCACGATTACGAATATTCTCACGGTCTCGGTTATCGTAGGTAAACACTCCATCCGCCAATAACAACTTACCGATGGCTCCAGATTGATATAGTGCTCTCGCATGCTGCCATTGCGGGTGCTGCACAATCATAAAGGCCTCGGCTACTAACAAACCGGATTTGTCGCGCAGATCAATCAAACCATCTATTTCCTGTGCACTCAATGCGATTGGCTTTTCACATAATACGTGCTTACCTGCCGCCACCGCGCGTTGAGTCCACTCCACATGCAGGTGGTTGGGTAACGGTAAATAAACCGCATCGATGCTACTGTCCGCCAGTAGTGCATCGTAGTCATCGAACACTTGCAAGCCTGGCACAAGAGCCGAAAAATCTTTCGCCTTTTCCGGACTTCGTGTCGCAATCGCAGCGAGTTCACAACCGTGCGCTGCATGGATGGCCGGGGCCATGTGTTTAAGCGCAAAACTGGAGGCACCGAGGATGCCCCAACGAATAGTATCTGACATGTTACACCTTATGTTTGTTTAACCTGCTTCATCTTTATGAGTATAATTTGCTTCAACTAACCATCCTACTTTTAATTAATAATCTAAAGGCATATTTTATGTGGCAAGCCGCAAACAATCGATACGATGACATGACTTATCAACGATGTGGTCGATCAGGAGTGAAACTCCCGGCGATATCTTTCGGGCTCTGGCATAATTTTGGTGGTGACTTCCCTCATCAGAGTAAAAAGGAAATGTGCCGTCGCGCATTCGATCTCGGCATTACCCATTTTGATCTAGCCAACAATTATGGCCCTCCCGCTGGCTCTGCCGAAATTGCGTTTGGCCAGATATTAAAGCAGGATTTTGCCGCTCATCGTGATGAATTGATTATCTCTTCAAAAGCCGGTTATGACATGTGGCCAGGACCTTATGGAGAGTGGGGCAGCCGCAAATACCTGATAGCAAGCTGCGATCAAAGCCTGAAACGAATGGGCCTCGACTACGTAGACATTTTTTATTCGCATCGCTTCGATCCGGAAACTCCGCTCGAAGAAACCATGATGGCACTGGATCACATTGTGCGCTCTGGACGAGCACTTTATGCAGGCATTTCGTCTTACAATTCGCAGCGGACCCGGCAAGCAGTCTCTATCCTGGAAGAATTAGGCACACCCTGCCTGATCCACCAACCCAGTTATTCAATGCTTAACCGCTGGATAGAAAGCGATGGCCTACTGGATACTCTCGAAGAAAAAGGCATTGGCTCTATCGTCTTTTCACCACTGGCGCAGGGCATGTTAACCAGAAAATACCTGGACGGCGTCCCCGATCAAAGCCGCGCCGCACAGCATAAGTCGCTTTCTCCAGAGTTTCTCACAGAGACTAATCTGAAAAATATTCGCGCCCTGGACGAAATAGCCCAAAGCCGGGGTCAGAGCCTGGCGCAGATGGCAATCGCCTGGGTACTGAAAGATACCCGGGTAAGCACCGCTTTAATTGGCGCGAGTTCCGTGCAACAAATAGATGAATGCGTAGGCTCGTTAAAAAACCGATCGTTTAGCCAGTCAGAACTCACGGATATTGACCGCTATGCGACAGACGCGGGCATTAACCTATGGAAACAGTCATCGGAAGTCGAGTAACCTATATCAATGGTTAAACACTGCGTTTTTATAAAGTTTCTGCCCGAAATAACAGAGGCACAACGTGAATCGCTGTACCAGGCGATTTATAACCTCAGGCATCATTTACCCGGATGGCAGAACTTCAGCTTCGGCTCTAATGTGACGCCGGAAACCGGCATGGACAAGGGCTTCAATGGCGGCTTTATTATCGACTTTGCCGATGAAGCCGCGCGTAATAGTTATCTCGCAGACAAGCAACATCAGGAAATAGGCGCTCAAATTGTTAAATCAACGGTGGGCGGCGTAGATGGAATTATGGTGTTCGACTTTCTCGATACTTTAAACCTCAAGCCCCGCCGTTCCACCCAGCCATTTTAAAGCCGAGAGCATTCCACCATTATTGATACATGTCAGTTTCACGGCTATCCAAATAAGGGTATAGTTGCCGGTGGATTAGCTAAGGGCTTTAGCAATTTCAAAAAATCATCGCTTAAAGCGCCGAAGCTGACTGTTTAACAATTGTACAAACCATAACAAGTATTCAAGCAATTGATCTAAAATAAAGGAGAACCTAATTATGAAAGCTAGATTTCTAGTGGCAACCGCCGCTGCGCTTCTTGCCGGCAATGTGCAGGCAAAAACCCTCGTCTTCTGCTCTGAAGGCTCACCCGAGGGATTTACCCCGGCGTTATACACGGCCGGCACGACATTTGACGCCTCTTCTCGCCAGATTTTCAACAAGCTGGTCGAATTCGAAATTGGTACGACAAAAATCATACCCGGTCTCGCCGAGAGCTGGACTGTCTCCCAGGACGGTCTGGAATATACTTTCAACCTGCGCAAAGGCGTTAAATTTCACAGCATCGACGGCTTTACCCCAAGTCGCGACTTTAATGCCGACGACGTATTATTTTCGTTCAATCGCCAGTTCAAAAAAGACCATCCTTACCACATGGTATCGGGAGGCGCTTATGAGTATTTTAATGGCATGTCGATGCCTGATCTGCTCAAGAGCCTGACAAAGATTAACAATCATACGGTTCGCTTTAGCCTGAACCGGCCTGAAGCGCCAATGATTGCCAACCTGGCGATGGACTTCGCTTCGATTCATTCAGCTGAGTACGCCAATAAGATGGCGGCGGCCGGCACGCTCGACAAGTTTGATCAAAATCCGGTTGGCACAGGCCCCTTTAAAATGATTGCCTATCAGAAGGATGCTTTCATCCGCTATAAGGCACACCCTGAGTATTTTCGTGGCAAGGCAGCTATCGATGATCTGGTATTTGCGATAACACCGGATGCTTCGGTTCGCTACCAGAAAATGAAAGCGAATGAGTGCCAGGTTATGCCTTATCCGAACCCTGCAGATATCGCTGCAATGAAAAATGATTCGGATATAAACCTGATGAGCCAGGAAGGTCTTAACGTTGGCTATCTGGCCTACAACACCAAGGTAGCACCATTCGATAATGCCAAAGTTCGCAAGGCGCTAAATCAGGCGATCAACAAACAGGCTATCATCGATGCCGTATTCCAGGGCGCCGGTAAGATCGCCAAAAACCCGATCCCACCGACTATCTGGTCGTATAACGAGGCAACGGTTGACGATGATTACAACCCGGCTGCTGCCAAAACGGCATTAAAGGCCGAAGGCGTTAACGGCCTTAAGATGAAAGTCTGGGCAATGCCAGTGCAACGTCCTTATAACCCGAATGCACGGCGCATGGCCGAGCTGATTCAGGCTGATTTCGGTAAAGTGGGTGTCGATGTCGAAATCGTTTCCTACGAATGGGGTGAATACCTCAAGCGTTCGAAGGATACCGACCGTGATGGTGCTGTATTACTGGGATGGACCGGTGATAACGGCGATCCCGATAACTTCCTCGCCGTATTGCTGGGTTGCGATGGGGTCGGTGGTTCAAACCGGGCACAATGGTGCCACAAGCCTTTTGAAGATCTGATCCAGAAAGCCAAGGTCGTCTCCGACCCGGCTGCTCGTACCGATTTGTACAAGCGCGCGCAAATCGAGTTCAAGAAAGAAGCTCCCTGGGCCACAATCGCCCACTCGGTGGTATTCAAGCCGGTACGCAAAGAGGTTACCGGATTCAAAATTGATCCATTTGGTGGACACTCCTTCTACGGTGTCGATATAAAATAAGATAGTCTAGAGCGATCCCGGCAAAAAACCGGGATCGCTTTATAACTGCATGTTTAGATTCCTGCTCAATAAACTGGCGATGATCGTGCCGACCTTTATCGGCGTTACCATCGCTGCCTTCGCGTTTATCCGCCTGCTACCCGGCGACCCCATACTACTGTTAGCCGGGGAGCGTGGTGTCACCCCGGAACGCAGGGCCGAACTCGAACAGATCATGGGCTTCGACCGCCCGCTATGGGAACAGTATTTCTCCTTCCTTGGAGACTTGATGCATGCCGACCTCGGCGTTTCCATCGTTACCAGGACACCGGTGCTGGAAGAATTTCTGGCAAGATTTCCCGCCACTATTGAACTTTCATTCATCGCTATCATTTTCGCAGTCGCGCTTGGTTTACCCGCCGGTATTATTGCCGCCGTGCGTCGTGGTTCGATATTCGACCACACCGTCATGGGAGTTTCTTTAACCGGCTATTCAATGCCGATTTTCTGGTGGGGTCTGTTATTAATTATTCTGTTTTCCGGTACCCTGGGCTGGACGCCGGTCTCCGGGCGCATCTCATTCATGTTCTTTTTTGAGCCGGTTACCGGCTTCATGTTAATCGATTCCTGGCTCTCCGATCAGGCCGGGGCGTTTAAATCAGCGGTCATGCATTTAATCCTGCCGTCGATTGTACTGGGCACGATCCCGCTCGCTGTAATCGCGCGGCAAACCCGCTCGTCGATGCTTGAAGTATTAAGCGAAGACTATGTACGAACCGCCCGCGCGAAAGGCCTGCCACCCTGGCGCGTCGTCGGCATCCACGCGCTACGCAACGCCCTGATTACTGTCATCACTGTGATTGGCTTACAGGTTGGTGTATTACTAGCAGGGGCAATATTGACCGAGACCATCTTCGCCTGGCCCGGCATCGGTAAATGGATGATCGATTCGATTTTTCGTCGCGACTATCCCGCTGTGCAAGGCGGACTATTGCTGATTGCCTCGATTGTCATGATTGTTAATTTACTGGTCGACCTGACTTACGGACTGGTTAACCCCAGTATCCGGCACGAGCGTTAAGCGATGGCAGAGTTAGAAATTTCGGCGCCCGCAGTCGGTACTTTCAAGCACAGCCTTACAGAATTCTGGCGTTATTTTCGCGAGAACCCCGGTGCAGTAGCCGGGCTTTATTTTATTTTACTGGTGTTGTTCATGGCGATCTTCGCCGATGTGATAGCGCCTTACGACCCGACCGAACAAAATCGTGACGCCCTGCTACAACCCCCGGTCTGGCAGGAAGGCGGTAGTTGGGCTTACATCATCGGCTCCGATGCGGTGGGACGCGACCTGCTGTCACGTATTATTTACGGCGCAAGATTTTCACTCTTCATCGGTGCCATGGTGGTAACACTGTCGATGAGTGCGGGCATCATGCTCGGCCTCACAGCAGGTTATTTTCGCGGTCGAATTGAAACCGCCATTATGCGCATCATGGACGTAATTCTGGCCTTCCCCAGTTTATTGCTGGCGCTAGGGCTGGTGGCCATACTCGGGCCAGCTTTGATTAATGCGATGATTGCCATCGCCATCGTATTGCTGCCGCATTTTGTGCGACTAACGCGTTCGAGCGTCATCATCGAAAGCAGCAAGGAATATGTCATCGCCAGTCGCCTGGCCGGTGCAGGTCATATGCGATTAATGATCAATACCATTTTACCCAACTGCATGGCGCCTTTAATCGTCCAGGCCACACTATCTTTTTCTACCGCGATTCTCGATGCGGCAGCACTGGGCTTCCTCGGCATGGGCGCTCAACCGCCAACCCCCGAGTGGGGAGCGATGCTGGCAGAGGCTCGCGAATTTATTCTACGCGCCTGGTGGGTGGTGACCTTCCCCGGACTCGCTATCCTGCTTACGGTGTTATCTATCAACTTAATGGGCGATGGTCTGCGTGATGCCCTCGACCCCAAGATGAAACGTTCCTGATGTCATTATTATCGATCAGGAACTTAACCGTTCGCTTCAAGACCGCTGGCGGCTTATTTACCGCGGTGGAAAATGTATCGCTGGATGTCGAACGCGGCGAAGTAGTCGCCATCGTCGGCGAGTCCGGCTCTGGTAAGTCGGTATCGATGCTGGCGGTGATGGGTCTGTTACCCTGGACCGCCGAAATAACTTCCGATGAACTCGTGTTCGACGGGATTGACCTGAATTCACTATCCGCCAAGGCGCGACGTGACTTGAATGGCGGCGCGATGTCGATGATCTTTCAGGAGCCGATGACCAGC
>JAOUJX010000275.1 GCA_029882955.1 Gammaproteobacteria bacterium | reverse complement strand
AAATCACGCTCTCTGGCTGGACTACGTTTGGGTTACGCACTCGGCAATATTGAATTAATCGAAGCCTTAAACCGTGTTAAAAACTCGTTTAACTCTTACCCGATTGATCGCCTTGCCAGTAGCGCGGCAATTGCATCGATTCAAGATCAGGCCTATTTCGAGCAATGCAATCAAAAAATAATCGACAGTCGCGGACAACTGGGCCAATCACTAGCGACGCTCGGATTTCATGTTTATCCGTCGAGTAGCAATTTTCTCTTTGTCGAACATGAGCACAAGGCTGCCGCCGAGCTTTACCTGGAATTAAAACAGGCAGGCATTCTAGTCCGTTATTTCAAATCGCCTCGAATCGATAATTGCCTGCGCATCACCATTGGCACCGAACAGGAATGTCAGCAATTAGTGACTTCCCTCGAATCGATCCTGGCAGCCTGAGCTAATCGAGCGCCAGCTCGAACACATCGAGACGCGGTGCAGTGGGCGCCATCGCCAGCCAGAGTTCACGGCAGCTTTGACCGTCTAGCGGGTGTCGATAATCGGGAATCAGATCCTGTAAAGGCTTTAATACAAAGGCATTTTTGAGTATCTCACGGCGTGGAATCTGAATACCAGACTCGTCCATAATCAGGTTGTCATAAATCAGAATATCGAGGTCTATCGCCCGCGGTGAGTATCGAGGTTGACTCCGGTCGCGCCCCAGATCGTCCTCTATCTGACGGAAACTGGCGACGATTTGCTCAACCGGGCGGTCGGTTTCGATCCCCGCGACCAGATTAAGAAATTCGTCGCCTACGAAACCTACTGATGCCGACTCGTAAACCGGTGATAAACTCAAGGATCCAAATATTTTCCGCAAAGCCCGTACCGCTTTTTTAATATTCGCCTCGCGGTCGACATTACTACCAATACTGACATACACCTCACTCATTCGGGTTTAGTCCCTCGTTCGATAATCACACCTACCGAACGTGAGCCGCGCACTGCACCCGGTTTATTCAAGGTCAGGCGAACCCAGGGGACTTTGAACTCCTCACGGATAATCGCACAGATTTTTTCCGCCAGGGCCTCAACCAGCTCGTACTCGCTTTCCTCGACAAATGCAATCAGACGCTTGGCCACGGTTTTATAACTCAGCGTATCATCGATATTATCGCTGTTAGCGGCCTTTTGTATGTCTGTCGCCATATCGATATCGAGGCTGATAATCTGTTTAATCTTACGTTCCCAGTCGTAAATACCAATGACGGTTTCAACCTGTAAATCACGTATAAAAACAATGTCCATCAGGACTTTTCCCGTAGCATATTGAAGGATCGCCATATTATCCTGTGGCCAGGCCAAAAGGAAATGCCGAAGTGCTGAAATACCTTTAAAATTGGGCGTCCAGGCGCTTGAATACTGTCAGTCCTTCTGGTAGAGTTCGCGCCCTTACAGCAATCTCGCTATTTTTACGGAGTCCAGCATGTCCCGGGTATGTCAAGTCACAGGTAAAAAACCTGTTACCGGAAACAATGTTTCACACGCAAATAACCGAACTCGTCGTCGTTTTTTGCCGAATCTGCACACGCATAAATTCTGGGTAGAATCAGAAAATCGCTGGGTTAAATTGCGTTTATCAGCCAAAGGTATGCGTATCATCGATAAAAACGGCATCGACGCGGTTATCGCCGACATGCGTAAACGCGGCGAAAAGTGCTAGGAGAATCATCATGAGAGATTTAATCAAACTGGTTTCAACCGCAGGCACAGGCCACTATTACACCACCGACAAGAACAAAAAGAATACTCCCGACAAACTGGTATTCAAAAAGTATGATCCTGTCGTACGTAAGCATGTTGAGTATAAGGAAGCCAAGATCAAGTAAGGCTTTGCTTTGCAATTAGTATTTAAAGAAACCGGCTTTTGCCGGTTTTTTTGTGGGTGGTAGAATAAATTACCAGCGGCTACTAGAGGACTGAATTGAAGCTCGTATTACTACCTGGTATGGATGGAAGCGGTCGGTTATTTGATAATTTTCTGTCTTTCTACGGTGACGATAATCAAATCATCGTATTGCCGACCGACATTCCACAGGATTATCCGTCTCTGGCAAATTATGTTACTACTCTCTTGCCAGCAGAGGATTGCATTATCCTGGCTGAATCTTTTTCTGGTGGCATCGTACCTCACCTGATAAACGGCTCGAATCAGCAAATCAAGGGCATTATTTTTGTCGCTAGCTTTCTTAGTTGCCCGAACAGAACATTGATTGAAATTGCTAAAAGACTTCCAATCAAAATAATGTCTAAGCTACCATTTTCTGATTTAATTCAGCGCTATTTATTTTTTGACAACAAGACATCACCAGAGCAATTATCTCTGTTCAACAATATATTAGAATCTATTCCCAGCACAATACTGCGAGCTCGTTTTAATACTATGATCGGGATGCAGGCACCCAGCCAACCAACGACTATTCCAGCGGTCTATATCCAGGCGACCAGGGATAAACTGGTCAGTGCTGACAAGTGGCTGGAGATTTCTAATCTATTTGATGGTATCAAGCGTGTTCAAATAATGGGGCCTCACTTTGTTTTGCAGAGCTTGCCGGAAGAATCGGCCAGGAGGGTGTTTGAGGCTGTGTTTTTTTTGACACCTCGCCAAGCACTCAAACAACCAAAGCAGAAATGACAGTTAAAAAAGAACCCACACACCACCAACATGACAAAAAATACTAATCACGATCTGGCGCGCGTAGTCTCAGTACACAAGGATTCCTTTGTGGTAACAAAAGGCATCGGGGAAGTATTTGCCGAGTTATCAGGCCATATGCTCTATACCGCCAGTTCATCTCTAGATATGCCTACCACCGGAGACTGGGTGTACGCCGATTTTTTCGACGATAATACTCATGCCATCATCCATGAAGTGTTGCCGAGGACAACATTTTTAAAGAGAAAGTCTGCCGGTAAAATAGCCGATATTCAGCTCATTGCAGCCAATATTGACGTTGCTTTTATTATTCAATCAGTCGACTTTAATTTCAATCTGAGAAGATTGGAGCGATACCTGGTCATGGTTAACCAGGGTGGAATTACTCCGATAATACTACTGAGCAAGTGTGATCTAATATCCAGTGAAAAACTTGAAGAAATAAAGACGAACATTCTAAATATTGCTCCGCAAACATCCGTATTGGCTTTTAGCAATGTGAGCGGGGAAAATATAGATACGATTAAAAATTTGCTGCTGCCTGAGCAGACCTATTGTTTACTCGGTTCTTCGGGGGTCGGCAAAACTACTCTTTTAAACAGTATCCTGGGTAGCGATGAATTCGAGACACAATCGGTTAGTAAGAAAGACAGCAAGGGCCGGCATACCACCACAAGCCGGGAACTCATACAGCTGGAGAACGGGGCTTTAATAATTGATACACCCGGCATGAGAGAGCTGGGTAATTTATCTATCGATACGGGCCTCGAGGAGACGTTTGCGGAAATATTAGAGCTGGCCCGGCACTGCAAGTTTGGAAATTGCTCCCATACCAATGAAAAGGGTTGCGCCATATTGAGCGCTATCGAAGAAGGCGAACTAGCAGAACAACGCTATAAAAACTATATCAAAATGAAAAAAGAATCGGCTTTTAACGATATGTCTTATTCCGAAAAAAGACAGAAGGATAAGGCCTTTGGAGCATTAATTAAAACCACCCTGGAAAGTAAACATAAATATTAGTCACCAGACACTGCATTAAAGACGTGAAGCTTTTAATTACCCCCTTTAATATCCCCCCCATATCAGTATCATGAAGCAGCTTTCAAGACTGACAGGAATATGGAACCAACAGCTTTAATCCAGGTTGAAAACCTATCCCGTTTTTACCAGAACCACCGAGCTATAAATCACTTAAGCTTCACTCTTAATGCGGGTGAGGTGCTGGGGTTTCTCGGTCCTAATGGTGCGGGTAAATCGACTACTATGCAGATTATTACCGGTAATCTGGCGCCCAGCGAGGGTCAGGTGACGATTAATGGCTTTGATATCATCGAAGCACCGCGCCAGGCCAAGAGTCAGATCGGTTACTTACCCGAGCATCCGCCGGTTTACCGTGATGCCAGCGTCGATGAATATTTAACCTATTGCGCACAGTTGCGCCGGGTTGCTCGATCAGAAATATCACAGGCGGTAACACTGGTTAAACAAAGCTGCGGGTTGAACGAGGTTGGGCAGCGCCTGATCGGTAATCTGTCGAAAGGCTTCCAGCAACGCGTCGGCATTGCGCAGGCGATTATCCATAACCCGCCCGTGGTGATTCTCGATGAGCCAACAGTCGGGCTCGACCCGATTCAGATTCGAGAGATACGCAGCCTGATAAAAAGCCTTGGCGAGGAACGCAGTGTCATTTTATCGACCCATATTCTCTCCGAGGTACAGGCTACCTGCGACCGCGTGCAGATTATTCGCGAGGGCGAGCTGATTTATAACGCGCCAATCGAGGCATTGAATCACGACAAAGAGACCTGTATCACGGTCGCCATGAAAAGACCCCCGGCCATCGAAACACTCCAACAACTCGAGCATATCATTCGCGTCGAGGCGAAGGACGACCAGCGCTTTCATTTGTTTTTTGATAGCAATTCACCGGCAGAAACTGTGGTGCAACAATCGGTTGCTGGCGACTGGGGTCTATTTGAAATGATTCCGGATCAGCAGTCGCTTGAAGACCTGTTCATCGAATTAACTCATCACCATCAGGAAGAATCCGAGGGAGTTGACGAATGATACTCACCATCGCCCGGCACGAACTGCGAACCATGTTTCTGTCACCGCTGGCCTGGGTCATCCTCGGCGTTATTCAAGTGCTAATGGGTTTCATATTTCTCGCCCAGATAGAAAACTTTTTTTTATTACAGCCGCAATTAATACATTTACAGAACACGCCCGGGGTCACAGATATCATTGTCGCATCAGTATTTCAGATTGGTTCCATTATTCTGTTGATGATCATGCCGTTGATTACTATGCGGTCTATCGCAGAAGAAAAACGAAACAGCACTCTTTGCCTGTTGGTTAGTTCACCGATCAGCATGACCGAGATTGTACTTGGTAAATTCCTTGGCCTGTTTGGTTTTGTGGTTATCCTGGTGAGCATGTTGATGTTAATGCCATTGTCTCTTTATAGTGGGACTACGCTCGACTTTGGCAAGTTGCTTTCGATCTTCATATCCATGCTGTTATTGCTCGGAGCTTTCGCCGCCATCGGTCTTTACCTCTCCAGCCTGACCGATAACCAGACCATTGCCGCTGTCAGCTCTTTCGGCACTTTACTGATGCTATGGCTAATCGACACCAGCTTTGCTGACGGCCAAACCGTCGTCGCTTATCTGTCTTTATTACGCCACCATCAAAGCCTGTTGGAAGGCGTTATTAATACTGCCGACGTTGCCTACTATCTGTTACTCATTATCGCTTTTCTGGTTCTGACTGTGCGCCAGCTCGACCGGGAGCGTCTGCTATGATTATAGACGCTAGTGTACGCCGACAATTTCGACTGCAATCCAGCCTGTTTCTACTGCTGTTTATCTTCGCATTCGGTTTGCTCGCCTGGCTTAGTCAACAACATACTATCACCATCGACCTGAGTGCCAACCAAAGAAACAGCCTGTCTCAGGAAACCATACGTTTAATCAAATCTATCGAAGATCCGCTTAAAATAACTTTATTCGTATCACCAGCTAATCAAAATCGAGATGCGCTGGAGCGACTTTTT